>JAGDWE010000009.1 GCA_023255965.1 Desulfurococcales archaeon
AACCGAGGCGCTTATATAACAGGGCCACCATGTACGCGTTGGGGCCTGTGAGCTGCTGCCCGCCGATGGCCGGGGCCGCGGGCAGGAGGGGATCGAAAGGTGGGGTGAACCCATGGAAGCAAAAATAGCAAAATAATGGGCATGGGCAACCACTTCTTTACGGACTCATTAATAATTTATTTATAATGTGGGTTAATTCCCTTAAATTATTTATCTCATAATAATTGGTGATCTTTAGTTCGCTAAGTAATTTACTGCATGAGCTACAATTAAATAACACAGGATATCCGACGACCTTAAAGGCGCTTACATCCCAATCAGCATCACCTACATAAATAAAGTACTTAGGTGACATCCCAAATAATGTAGCTAATTTGTAAATGACTGCATCCTTCCTAAGCGGATTAACGACTTCGATTCCGTAGGGAAGCAAACAGCCGTTATTATCGAAGAGCAACTTATTAGCGTATATCGTTGTAATACCTAGTTTGCTTCCAACAAGCTCTGCTAGAATATCTATCCCACCGCTAACTATAGCTGTTTTAACGCCTAAGTTATGGAGGTAGTTACATAATTCATCTGCACCGTCATTTAAGGTCAGTACTTTAAATGCCTTAATCACCTCATCACGTTGTATGCACCCCTTCGACGTAAGTAATTTCAAGTCCCTACGCATCCACTCATCATACGTTATTACTCCCTTGTAGAATAGTTCCACATTAACCCTCCTGTAGTCGTCATCCTGAACTCCGAAGTAGCTATGTAGGTACTCCCACGAACTCTTAATAGGTACGAGGACGCCGTCTAAGTCAAAAACCACTGCTAGCCTCCTCTTCAACATGCACTATCACGATTTATATAGTTATAGACGTAGAATAAATATGTTAATTGCGCTGAAGAGCCTACCACATCAGTATAGTCATTCTCGGCGCGCTACCTTATCGCGAAGGGCGTTCATGAAGTTAATTAAGAACTCATCGATTGATGCGGGAGCTCCCTTGCTCTCCAACGAGTTAATTAGTAAGCCACATAAGTTAGTACCGCTTTTATCAAGTACTCTAAGATATATTTCGGAGATACATAGATTGTTCAACTCTGTTAATGCCTCTATCATCTCTAATCTCTGCCTCATAATCCGTGCTAATTCAGCCGTATACGCAAGTACTAGGATATCTACTAAGCACTCTAAATTCTCAAACTTAAGTAAAGACCTAATCACATTCTTACTGCTGCTTACGATATTGAAAATCGCCTTCTTAATTAACTCCTTAATTCCCGCAACGTTTCTTAGGTAATGCAAATGCTTTAATTCATCTATTAATTCATCTATATTAATTCCATAATTCATCAACCATTTATTCACGCCTTCAAGCTCCGTAATTGCTTCCCCTAGGGCACTCCATCCACTTGATAAATTGATACTTAATTCAGTAAGTGCTGTAATTAATGAGTTAAAAGCCTTAGATATTAAGGGGATTAAGTGGCTAAGGGTTTCAACTACGGAGGCATAGTTGATCCTTAACTCTACAACTCTACATACATCCCTAATTAGATTCATGTAGGGTTCTGAGGCGCTGACCCTTAGCTCCTTTCCATCAACTATAAGTAGTAGTTCATTACCTACGAGTTCAATTCTCCTTATGGACTCGATACTGACATCGCTTACTATATTACCCTCTAAGCTATACACCAGCAATTTATTGTTCAATATAGAGATACTACATTGAATTACCTCCCCATCTAAGTAGCATCTAGCTAGTACCACTTAATTCCCTCTTAATGACTCTACCATCATAAACAACGCCCCCTCTACTACTTAAATATATGCTTAGAAGCCAGCTAAGTACGTTACTCGGTAGAGGTATTTCATCGACATTAATGGAACCATCTATAGAGAGCCTATCATCAAGGTATTTAATAAAGAGAGATAAATACTTCGCTCTCTTAATGGTAATGTCGATTAGCTTAACATATCCAAGTAACTCACTTAGAGGCTTCAATTTACTATTCACTAGGTACTCCACCAATTCCCTGCAAGGTCTATCGATGTAAGTCAGCAATTCATTAACAGCAGCACTTACATCGCTTTTACGTGTTGTGAGGTAATCTAATTTAATGTCCTTAAGATCGATTAAATTACTCATCTCCAATTCCCTAACATGGACTTCGTTATTAACTGCATCTAAGAACCTAGTCAAATTATCTCTCAACGCCATACATACCTCCCTAATATTGAATAACGCTCTAATCGGAGTTACCCCGAACTCTGGCAACACCTTAAATGTTTCACGTAGGTTGTTTAGAGCGGTTAATACTTCCGAACTACTCATGTCCTTGAACGAATTAATCAACGCCTCTAAATCCCTGCCTAACTTAGTTAAATTGCTGTAGGTGGTCATCACCTCATCTTTAAATTCACTATGTACCTTATCGATGAATTCCATGTAGATCTTAATGACGTCGAGCATGACCAAATCCTCAGAGCACTTTATCGGCGCATTAACGCTATATGCTTCCTTCCCCAGGACCTCGCGATAATATGTTGATATAACGCTTAATACATTTCCGCATAAGTCGCATAATCTCTTTAGTACTTTCTTTAATTTAAGTAATGCATCGGGCAACGCCTCTAAATCATTAACTCCCTCTAAGTGTTTAAGCATGTCCGATACATGGCTATCCATCAACCCTGAGGTAAGTGCGATGCTATTGTATAAATTCTTAACATCATTAACTAAGCTCGCGAATTTATTTAATAAAGAATTCTTAATGCTATTTAAGGACTTACTTAATTCGGTATCTAACCTGTTTAATACTTCATTGATGCGTCTAGCTGTTGTCAAGGACTTACTTAATTCCCAACTAATGTTGTCTAATTCCTTAGAGATTTTAGTTAATGAATCCTTAACCTCGTTAATGCTTAGCCTCGTTGAGGCGTCGCTAACTTCCTCAATAACTGAGGCATATAAATTTAAATCGCTTCTTAAGCTATTAATCATCGACATAGCCTTAGATCTCAGTACGTTCGATCTTGTTAGCATTTCATTAAAGGCATTAAGTAGGGCGAATATCGATGCAGTTAAAGGCACAACCACTAAGTACCCATAGCGGGTTGCCTGCGGAACTGAAATGACGTTTTGAGAAACTATAACCACGGTTAATACGGCCGCCACGCATAGTACGTACGATGTAGCGGTACGAATTAGTATGTCCCTAAGCCCATAGGCTTCCGGTAAGAACCTCTTTTTAATGAGTAAGTACATGCAACCTACTAAGGTGTATATAAGTATTATCGACATGAAGAACATAGCAGGCTTTAATTCAAAGCCAGGTAACATGTAGGTCATATTAAGCATGCTTATATTTGGTACGAACTTGATGTTGGTTATTAGGAGGGGTAGGATTAGGTAGGGCGCATATATAGACATTAATGATACGGCATATATTATTAAATCCTCTAGACTATTAGACAACACTATATAAGCAGCTATTAAGGCTGGTGAGGCATAACCCGTAGGATCTAACATAGCCACTGGTAGTGATGCAATTATAAGTATATGGGGCACTATAAAGCCATGTCGCTGTCTCATTACTAAGAATGCTGGGATGAAATTAGTTGCCGATATTGCCGCCAATATTAATGAAATGTAGTATGGATCTAATGGACTTCTAAATGCCACTCCTGATACGCTATAACCGAAGATAAGAGCTACAGATAACGAAATGTACGATAATGCTACACTCTTCCTTATATCTTGGGAGAAAATGTAAAAGTAGGTGATTATCAATATGACAGCATATGCTGTGGAAAACAACATTAGCTGAGCCGTACTTATGCCTCCGCTTAATACGTATAGTAGTAGCTCAAACACCAAGACAAATACTATTAGCTGCAGCAGCTCTATAAATCTCACTTAAGGCCCACCATATATGTCAATTTATCGACATTTATATGTAGACGAAGCTCTCCAGATACATCATATATCTTATGGATGTACCTCCTGAGGGATTTAATTAAGTGCCCTCTGGGCTCTATGGTTATTACCATGGATTCGTATTGGCCCTTAATCTCCGAAATCCTAATTAAGTCCCTAGATATCCTTCTAAAGGCCTCAGAATCAACATGTAGAATAAGATCCTTGGTTATAAGGAGTAATGATTCATTAATGTAGGGCTCATAATCGCCTATCAAGTGATGTAAGAATTTAATGGTATTCACTAAATTCCCAAAGACCTCTAACTCAATGCCGGGAAAACATAAAATCATACCTAATTTACCATAGGCGTCTAGGTAAGTACTAATCTCACTATAGTTGTCTAATAATGCATTAATACACGATCTTAAGGGATCTATGCCTTTAATTAGCCTCAAATACGTGAATAATTTATCGCTCGTAACTAATATCGAGTTACTAAGTCCCCCCTCAAGAACCATGGCGATGTAGATTAAGGCATTTAAGGCATCATTATCACTTAACATGCTCGGAAGCCTCATTAAAGTAAGTACATTACATCTACTATTCAAATCTTTAACTTCCTTAAGCAACTCATACGTTACATATAGGCTATACGGTTCGGTGCTGATTATCACCAAGGCATTCATGATATCGCTAATGATGTGCGGCTTAACTTTATTAATCGAATCAATTATGAGATGGTTCTTGGAAAGATTGATCCATAGGCCATCTAAATTAAGCTTAGGTAATGTAATTACGTTACCCTCATTTGGTGTTACGTTATCTAACAATATATATAATGTACTACTACCTAGGCGATCTCTTAAAACCCTATACTCATCTAAGGATGAGGTTATTACGACATTAACATACGACTTAACATCAGTGGAATCTATTAGGCGAAATAATCTGTCTAGATACTGACTCATCAACATCACCATTAAATAATTCAATAATACATTAATAACTCCACATCCTTATTTTTCCTCTAAATGCTTTTATTACTTAGATGTGTGATGCATTCCTAAAACACGATAATGCTTAAGAGTATACGATCTACTATCTAAATTAGATGATGAGGGAGGTGATCTCAGATGGGTGAAGATGGATGCAACCGCCTGATTTCTTAGACAAGTTAATGGCGCTCTATGAAAGGCTCAGCAAAAGGCATTGCATCAACCTAGATGATGTAGGGGTGTATGAGGTAATTAATTACCTGCTTGAAAACGGTGTATTACATAGAGGCCTTAACCGTGAGTTATGCGTTAAATCTAGGGTTAAGTTCGCCTTAGAGTTAATTAGATTAGGTAGTGATGTAGAGAGGGTAGCCCTCTCACTCGACTGGCGGGATTTTGAGGAATTAATTAGCGAGTGCTTAATCATGAATAATTATCTAATCATTAAGAACCTTAGGTTCGGGGTTAAGAGGAATGAGGTAGACGTTATTGGCGTTAATACGGCATCATCCATCGCTGTCGTAGTGGACTGCAAACATTGGAGTCCAGGATACAGTAAGAAAGGGAAGTTAATTAGTGTATGCCGTGAACATAGACGTAAGGTTGAGGAATTAAGTAGCCAATGTTCATCGCTTATGGGCACGTACTTACAGTTAGCTAAAGCCAAGTACTTAATACCAGTGGTAGTGACATTAACTGACGTAATACGTGGATACTTTAACGGGGTATTTATAGTGCCCATATATAGATTTAATGACTACATAGTAAATATCAATTACTATGTAGAATTGCTGGGCAGGTCTGAGTTGGTAAGGAATAAGTGTTTTAGCTGAAAAGCCATAATCATTTACAGGTGTGTACCCGAGTAGATGGAACGAAGCCTCCGCCTTCTAGAGCGGGGGAGAGGTTAGAGCTAAAGTCTAAAAACTTAAAAGCTTCAGCGAATCTATCTTAATCACGGTGATGAGGGTCCGTAGCCACATCCCTAAAGCGATGTATGATGTATCGGCCCTCCGTAATAGTCCTAAAGATTATATAGTATATGAATCAATGGGAGACGGCATGCTGGGACCCTAGTTCCTTAGGTTAGGGGGAGATTAGGTAGGAGTGATAGGTAATCATGGTTATTGAGGTATTGTTGGCGGTATTAGTTGCTGAGTTAATCATTTACTTGCTGAGTAACTATCATAAGGGGTTCTCGGCAAGGATTAGGAGGACCGGCTTAAACGTAGGTCTATTTACGTTAATGATCGATGTGGGCAAGTTTGCTGGGCTTAAGGTTAGGAGGTTTAATACCGTGAGTCGCATAGTGGGATTCGTAGGGATAGCTAACCTCATATCTTTAATAGCGTTATTTTACTGGATTGCTATTCCGTCCCTACTTAACATAATTAAGTCCGTGACCTCCGCCGGCGTAGTAGGTGAGTCCCCCTTCGTCCCAGTGGTGCCTGGGGTTACGATTAAGGGCCTAAGCATCATCTACTTCCTCTTAAGCATAGCGATAGCCATAGTCGCACACGAACTATCCCACGCATTAATAGCGATTAACGAAGGCATTGAGGTCCAATCATGGGGGTTAGGGATTTTCCTGATATTTCCATTCGCATATGTTAGAATCGATGATGAATCATTTAATAAAGCATCACTGTCGAGTAAGGTTAGGGTACTATCGGCCGGCATACTATCTAATACCGCGCTAGCCATAGTCGTTCTCCTATTAATGAACTACGTATCTGGGATCCTATATCAGCATATAGCGGTAGTCATATGCGGTTTAGATCGTAGCCTAGGTCCAGACGCGCCAGCTATATTAGCTAATATACCCGTTCCTTCAGTGATTAACAGCATTAACGGTACTCCGATTAAGATATTAAGTGATTTGAGGAGCTATTTGATTTCTATAGCTAATAAATCAACGTCGCTTGTGCTGAACGTATCTAAATTTAATTACCTCATAGACGACTCGATAGTTGACTCCATAGACGGTTATCAATTAATCGAAGTATATAAGCCCTCATACTATCCTAGGCTAGGTATCTTAGTCGTTGAAGCATATCTACCATCAGTCCCTAAGGAGCTATATTACCTAGCTAGGGCCTTCTTCTGGATATACCTCGTAAACATAAGCCTAGCAGTGTTTAATGCAGCCCCATTAATTATAACTGACGGAGGTAGGATAATAGATGAATTCCTTAGGAAGTACGGCCTACGTAAGGTCAGTAATGTTATTCAGGCATTAACCATAATAATTGTAGTCGTATTACTTATTACTGGTTTTGTGAACTTCATTTAGTGCTTAATGACTTCCTCATTAAGTACATCTCCGCAACATCCTCTAAGGCCTCAACAGCATTTAACGCTGTATATATGTCCTTGGCAGCTGATACAACTCCATGGCCCTGAAGCACTACTACGGGACATTCATCTACAGCCTCATTAACGGCGTTAGCCAGCTCATCAGAGCCCGGCGGATACCTACCTACTACCTCAATACATGGTATAGAGACCGCTGACTCCACATAAGCACTTAGGTCTATGTTTTCAGTTAAATCAAATAATAGGGTAGTTAGGGGGCTGTGTGCGTGGATTACTGCCTTAACCCATTCATAGTTCTTATATAGGTTTAAATGCATCTTATACTCTATAGAAGGTTTAGTTCTACCAACCCACCGACCATCTAGGAATATGAGCACTATGTCGTCAGGTGTCAACCTATGTTTGGGTTCCTTAGATGGCGTAATCCATATGTAGTCGCCGTTACCTCTAATGCTCGCATTACCTCCCTTAACGTTAAGCAGTCCTCTATCATGGAGAACCCTCATTACATCGCATAATACCTCCCTAGTATCCAAACTGACACCCTTAGTTACTGGGGGGCATGGTTAATAAGCTTATAACTGAAGGCCTCGCTCTTCAGGTCTGGTAGGAGGTCAGCAGGGCTTTTACGCCCTTCTTAGTGCCTAACTTGCTTCTAGTCGTCTCTAAACGCCTTTAGTAGCTATTAGGTACGCTGAGGCGGTGTCGAGGATCATTAAACCGTATTGGCCGCTGGTTCCATAGATCCGCGGGGCTCTGGGTCCTAAGCAACTGCGGTGAGGGCTCGCGGGCGGCGCGATGAGCTACATGCAGCGATCAAAGGTAATTAAAAATGACGAGAGGTCGCGGTATGTGGGGAACGCTAGGTTGTATAGCTGTGGAATGCTATAAGATTTTCGATCAGGATAACGCGTAAGAGTTTATTAACCCTTTTAACTCTATAGTATTGTGGAGGGTTGAGGAGAGGCCCTCCAGCCCCGGCGGTAGTTGGGGTTTGTCTAGCTAGCCCCCAACGCCGCTACATTATAGATTTAATTGATACGTTGCTTAGGAACTTTAATGCTAAATTAATGTTGCCGTAACTCGATATATAGATCCCGTCAATTAAATCTCTTACTTCCTCTAGCATCTTCCTAATAATTAGCTCGTTGGCTACTATTACGTCATTACTCTTCAATAAGCTAGTTAGATATTCCTTCTCAGAATGGCTTAGCTTTATACCTAATCCATCAATGATCTCCAACCTCTTAACGCTATCTAATATTGCGTACGTAGCTAGTACTTTAATATCCAGATATAAGGACTTAACCCTCCGTATAAACTCCCTGAACCTACTTACGCTATATATTGGCTGAGTGGCTATGAATTCTGCACCGCATTTTAACTTCCTCACCGTTCTTAAGACCTCTAAGTCAATGTAATCACTATATTGGTTTGCAGCAACCCCTACATGTGCTGCCTTACCGCCAATACCTACTCTCCTACCGGAGTGATTAATGCCCAAGTCGCTTAGTAATCTAATTAAGTAGATTAACTGTGTTGAGTCTAAAGCGAATAAAGCGTTACCTGCATTTCTAGGCCAGTCACCAGTAACCACGATAAAGTTACTTACTCCAGAATTAACAGCAGTTACTATGTACTTAGATAACTCATCTAACGATTTATCACGAGCGCTTAGATTCAATATCACGTCGACGTTGCTAAAGTGAGTCCTAGCGATCGAAGCCAATGTAAGTTGATCGTATGTTACTAGACCCATGGGTGAGTCAACTAAGACGTAGGCATCAACATAATTAGCTAACCTCCCTAACAACTTAACCAATACCCTTAAGTCTAAATCCACCGGCCGGCTAAATACCTCATAAGCTAATGCACTGCCCCTATTGAGCAATTCGATAAATTTAGACGATATACGTAATGGTGGGGGTACGTAGTCCCTAATCTTGAAGTAAGGACCTAAGTTAACCTTAGTGAATACTTCAAGGCACTTACTTCCATCTTTACATAATTTTTTATATACATCAACCCATACGCACTCTCCTGCGACCTCACAGTAATCGCCTCTATAACCCCCGCATGGCCCGTTTAGCATGCCCTTCGGACATCTACCCACGCTACTTAGCACCTAAATCAGTAATTACATTACATATTTAAAACCGCTATCCAACTGTTCAATAGCTATGAAGGTAGGTATTGTTGGTGCAGGATTCAGCGGATTGCTTAGTGCCCTTAAGATAGCCAAGTACATGGATGTAGAAGTTTTCGAGGAACATGCGAGGATAGGATACCCTAGGCACTGCACCGGCTTGGTAAGCGAGTATGTATTTAATTACCTAGGTAGCGAGGTGGGCGAATGCACCTTAAACTCCTTCAATAGATATATTGTGAGGCATGTATCAAGACCTAATGATGAGATAGAATTAAGGTTTAAGGAGAGGGTTTACCTCATAGATAGACCTAAGGCTGAGCAGTACTTTGCGGATGTGGTACAATCATATGGCGGTATTATTTACTTAAGTCACGGCGTTAAATCCGTAGATGCTCGTGACACCTCGATATCCTTAATGGACGGCAGCAAGAAACGCTATGATTTAATAATATTGGCTGAGGGGTCTAGGGCAAACATAGTTAGAAAGCTAGGACTATGCCGAGAAATTAAGTATCTAATAGGTGTTCAGGCCGTTTTAAGGGTTCAAAACGAGCTGGATCATCCATATGTGCTATTTGGTGACGATCTAAGTAATGAGTTCTTCGGGTGGTTAGTTCCTATAGATGAGAAGAATCTAATAGCCGGCTTAGCAGACGCTGTCGAACCATATAATAAACTAAAGCGCTTAATAAGTAGGTACTTAAGGCAATTCCTAAATGCGTCACAGTTAAGTTATGAGATCACTGAGATCTTCGGAGGATTAATACCTATGTCTAAGCCATGTAATCAAGTCATTAATAAAGTTATAGGTCTAGGGGATGCAGTATCAGTTACTAAGCCATTAAGTGGTGGCGGGATCTACGGTATATATAGGCAGGTAAGAGAGCTAGAGAGTTTGAAGAGTTTATGCAGTCCAGAGGATTTAGTTAAGGAATACTCATCAAGGGTAAAGCGCTTACTACATGAACTAAGGCTCCAACACTTAATTAAGGATTTAATTAATAGAAAATTTAATAGCATAAATAACTTGATATTAAGGATTATCGACTCTAGAATTAACTGCATTAAGGTAGTGGATTATGATAAGCTAGTGATCGGTCCCTCAGAAATCCTTAAGGTCTTGAAACTCATTACGCTGAGCGTCTATAATTGAAGGCGTTATATTGGTGATGAAGCTAGATACCGACCTCCTTCCGCCCTGAAGGGCGAAGTTTGTCCTTCTTTTATCAAGCCCTATTAATCTCCGAACTCTAATTATTTCGAGGTGTGTATAACGACTAAATGCCATAAATGTGGGATTAGAGAAGCTGTAATCCTTCAAAGACATAGCGGGAAGTTATTGTGTGCTGAGTGTTTTATAGATGATATTAAGTCACGCGTACTTAACGAGGTACGTAAATACCATATGTTCAACTACAACGATAGGCTATTACTAGCTCTCTCAGGAGGTAAGGACAGCTACACATTGCTTGATACGATATTAGGTATTCACGAAGCAAGCAAGTTGGGTGTCATAACGATTTCTGAGGGTATTCAGGGCTATAGTAGGGATGAGGATGTAGTGTGGATAATGTCTAGGTGTAGGGATTTAGGTATAGACATAGTTAGGGTTAGTTTTAAGGAGGCTGTGGGATATACGTTATTTGAACTAGTTAATATGTCGAAGGTCTCGGACATTGATGTAAGTCCGTGTACTTTCTGCGGTATGATTAGGAGAAGGATAATAAATAGATATGCTAGGGAATTGGGTTACGATAGAGTGTTGACTGCTCATAACTTAGATGATGAATCGCAGACAGCATTTATAAACATATTAAGAGCTGACTTAAGTAGGCTTATTCAATCGCATCCGGGGGGTCCTAAGTTAAGTGATTTATTTGTTAGGAGGGTTAAGCCGCTTAGGAAGGTTTATGAATGGGAGTCAGCTCTTTATGCATATTTAAAGGGGTTTAAGTTCCAGGAAGCTGAGTGCCCGTACATAACTACTGAGCCTACATTAAGAGCTAAGGTAAGGGACTACTTCCGTAGGTTAGAGGCTCTAGAGCCCGGAGTATTACTTAGATTTCTTAACTTCATTGACGATCTGGTATCGAAGTTCATTGATGAATCTCTTAAAATACCCAGCCTACCTCTATGTAAGTTATGTGGCGAGCCAACAGCACATAATAGAAGCATTTGTAAGACATGTGAGCTACTTATTAAGGTAGGTGTTATGAGGTGGGCGTAGATAGGGAATTATGGCTCCGGAATAAGGAGGTAATGTATAAGCGCTTACTTAATGATCTACATATTGGGTATTTAGATGAGGATATTGAGGAAGTTCTTTTGGAGATATTTAAGAGGCGTGATTCATATACTGTGAGCTCATGTAGCGGTAGAATAGTTATGGTGGATTGCGTGTTACCGTGGATTAGGAGGAATTCAACAGTAGTCTTCAAGAAACATAAACCAATAAGTAGAGAGGAATTCCTGGATCTACTAAGCAAGCCCATACTATATAATCTATGGGTGGTAATTACCAGTCCTATAATTCACGTAGTTACAGCTGATCTTAAAGAAGCGCGCAGGATCCTAGTAATTGGTAGGGAAGCTGGCTTCAAACATAGCGGCATAATAAGTATTAGGAGGGACGGGATAATCCTTGAGTTAAGGAGTGGTGTAGGTCTCACTCAGATCGTTAAGGCTGGGAGTAAGATACTGGTAGACATCAGTAACGTTGATGAATTAGTATCTATGTATAATAATGTATTAACGAGCGGTAAGGAGAGATTAGAGAAACTTAAGGAGCTGCTAAGGAAGTACTCTGAGGAAGAGCATTAAATGGGTGCTAATAATGGGCAGATTACTATGGCGTTTCAGCGGCTTTATAGAGATCTTAAGAATACATAATCTGCTGGCTTCCGCAGTAGCTACGTTACTTGGCTTTATGACTGTGTATGCAGGCTCACGTAGTGAATTAAGCCTTTCAACCTCGTTGATTCCCATATCAGTGGTCGTCTTAGTCGCGGGCGGTGGCTACGTGATTAATGACTACTTTGACGTAGTAACCGACTCGATCAATAAGCCTACGAGACCTATACCTTCAGGTAGAGTCCTCAAGGATGAGGCGCTGCTACTGAGCATAGCTCTAATGACTTTAGGAATCATACTAGCTACTCTTATCGGCGTAGTATCTTTCGCTTACGCATTAATTAATGCATTACTACTCATAGTCTATTCCAAGAACCTAAAGAGGGCAGGACTAGTAGGTAATTTAGTGGTTAGTACTGCAAGCGCCAACTCGATATTATACGGCGGCTTAGCGGCATCAGAATACTTAGGCAGATTTCAACTCATTTCTTATACAGCACCACCAGTTGCATACGCATTCATATTTACGTTGATGAGGGAGATAATAAAAGGCGTTGAAGACTACGTTGGTGACCTCAAAAGCAATATTAAGACCTTGGCAGTAATTAAGGGCGTTAAATACGCCTCTAACATCTCAATATCCCTAATGATACTAATAATTACCTCATCTCCTATACCCTACATACTTGGCTTATACGGAATCATGTATTTAATTCTAACAGCATGTATGGATGTGATTTTAATGTTATCCATAATAACCCTAATTAGGGGGTCTAACACAGATGAACTTATTAGGAGGGCCGCACTAGTCAGGAGTTATACTAAAGCAGCCATGTTCCTAGGCATACTTGCATTCCTGACAGATATTTCACTCTGTGTATTAACTAGCTAGGTAGTTGGGTTTTAACCTCGGATACTTCCTGCCCATGTAGGCCCTTATATATAGCCCTTAATACCATCAACTTATTTGCTTTTTTAGCATCTACATCATAGCTTTTAGAGAGCTCCTCGCCAGGTTTTAATGACCTAATTACGTCCCTTATAAATAGATTGCCTCCAGATAAGGCTATTAAGGTAAGGGTATCGCATACTAAATCACCTTCATTCCTTAAAGTTGCAGTAATACTGATGTTGTTACCCTTGCGTCTGACGTCGCTAACTACTATGCTTATCTTAGGTCCTTCCTTATTCATCTTGTATCGTAATATCGAGTATATGGGTATGAATGGCGGATGGTATTTCGCCCCCGAGTCCCTATGATATATTGATAAAGTGCTATTACCTAAAGATTCAAAGCTATTTATTACCGTATTAATCAACCCTATGTAGTTATTTAACGTTTTAACCACCCTTTCATTAAGTACTATATCTACCTTAGCATTTTTCGACGGCATGTTTAAAAGTATTGAAGTACTCACCCTACCGTCATACTTTGAACTATACTGAACCGCGTAATTCTCCGTTTGGTTTATTAGAATGCACCCACCTCTATAATCTACCTCAGTAATTAGGCCTGAATCCCTCTTAACTCCAACTAATTCTACGCCATCTATTGTTATCGGATGAGGTGAGTCGCATGATATGGTTAGTGTGTACGTCTTCCCTCCCTTAACTACCTTACTCAGATCAAATAGATGTACCGCATATAGGTAACCCCCACACTCTACGACAACCTGAGGTTTAAATTCGCGTGTTATGCTTAACTCCTCGATGCCCACCCTCCATGAAACTTTACCTAAGCCTTCATTAGCTGCCGTAATAATAATTAGGTAAACCTCATCCAGGGGGTATTCATCTACTTCTAGCAAGTATTCACCAGCTCTGGGATAAGACCTACCTCCTAGCCTTAATTGACTTGAGATGCTCGTATGATATATTCTGCCGTTAACCTCATTCTTAATGAGTCCTAGTAAATCCCCTTTAGACATTAATCCACCACTAGTTAAGTTAATCAGAAGTATTAAAGTTAAAGTCGATCAAGGACTTCATCTTTGGGAGCGTATCTCCTTAAGTTCCTTAAAGCAATTAATTTCTCCTTGCGTCCCATTTCAGCCTCTTTAATGATGTCATTTAATTCCCTAATCACCTTAACCATCAATTCTCTCTTTATTGGAAAAGGTATACCATCCTTACCACCAACGGTAAATGCGTATTTGAATGGATCGTATGGATCGGTTACCGGATCATCTAATGATGGCGGCTCCCTATAGATCAGCTCGGATACAAGGCTTAACGCCCTATAGACTTCACTACCTACGTTAGGTATTAGTAGTGCTTCCTCGATACTCGATGGCTTTATCTCATAAACCTTCATAAGCCTACTTAATAAAGATCTATCCAGCCTTACTGGCCTGTAATACGTTGTATTGAACGTTATAACATTGCCTCTAAGATTATGCGCCTCACTTTTTATGCCTATGAAGTAATCAAGAGTCTTAACTCCCTTAAGAACGTTATTGATCTCCGTAATCATCCCCACAACCTTCTTGGGGTTTTCATTCATCAAATCTAATATGACCTCCTTACACCTCCTTGAAGCTATATCTACTAGATTTAACGCTGTTCCTTTATAATTAGATGCTATTCCTGAATGCGGGCTCTCATCTATTTTAGGGCTAGTAAACCAAGCTATATGATACCTACGAGCCAATTTAACGTCCAGATTCATGCCCTGCTGAATAACCACCCACCTCCCCTTATCGTCGAATACTATGACATGGTGATATAGTGAGAAGCCATCCTGAAGTAGGGCTGAATCAACCTTAGCAGATAACTTAGAATATCTGATCAATTCATTAATTACTGACGAATTAATGCCTAATTCATCACCATACCCTACAATTTCATCAGGCGTTCTTAAGGCTAACCCGCCTTTACCGCCTGCAACCCTAACATTAACTCCTAAGTCATTTAACGACTCCTTAATGATGGCTGTGGTTACCGTTGTCGACCCGCTACTATCCCAGTCCATGCCTATAGCATTATTAAATGCCTGAAACCATAATGGATTAGAGAGCCTTCTTAGTAACCCCTCACTGCCTAACTCCATAATAACTATCCTTAATATTTCCTTACCTAATTTCTTCATAAGCTTCGCTAACCATTGCGGGACATGACCATCATGTAGCGGTAGATCAGCATAACCGCTAAGAACCATGCTTACGCACCACTAAGTATCTCTCCTCCTGCTTAACTACGTAAATGAGCTCCCCTGGCTCAACAATTTCATCAGATCTAGCCAGCCAGTACTCACCATCAACTAACACATATCCGTAGGTACCTGGCGCCAGTCTATCAAGGGCCTTACCAACCTTACCCTCAAGGCTAAATATACGACTTCTCATCTTCTTTGCCTTAATTACTTTCACCAACATGAATGAAGTAAGTGAAGTAAATAAAACCCCTACAATAATACTAGTGATTCTAAGCATTTCTATTTGCCGAGGAGTTAGGATCAAGGTCGATGGAATGGATGTAGGAATTAAAATTAATCCTAGGACTAATAGTACGATGCCTGAAACTCCAGTGACCCCGAATCCAGGTATTACGAATAATTCTAGGGCGAGTAGTAAAGAACCCAACAATATCATGAGCAATGACGCTATGTTGGGGTTGAAGCCGGATCCTATTAAACCTAGTATTAAGAATACCAATGCTAATGGTATAGCATGTAGATTAGCTGATGCTAATGCAAATATTAATGACATCACACCAACAGTAACTAATATACTACTTACCAGAGTGTTGGTAAGTATGGATAAAGCTCTAGATCTTAAACTGCATGTAAAGTAAGTATAGCTACGTATGTTGATGATATAATTACCTGAAGATGTATTGATTATCATGCCATTCAGCTTAGCTATCAATTCATCTAAGTTACTTACCTCAAAATCGGCAACGCCTAATTCAACAGCTTTACGTGAATCCAACACTAAATTGCTCCTTATGAACTCCTGGACAACAGATTCGTTCCTGCCCCTAGCACTGGCGTACATTAAAGCCTTTTGAATTATTGGATTTAAGACCTTACTCTCGTTAACGTACTCAACAGCGCCTGTTAGCGGATTGTAGGTTACCGGCTGCATGGCGCCAATTATAGAATTACGTGATAAGGATACTACATGCATCGGTAGTAGGATTAATGTGCCGGCACTTAAAGCCTTACCGCCCGCTACATAACCTATCACTGGAACATGCGTTGTATAGATAGCATCGCCTATGGTAAATGCCGAGTCAAGCCATCCACCATAGCTATCTACCATGACAATAAGTGCTTTATTAGATGCTTCAGCTTCGCTTAGTGCATCAACTACACATTCAGCTATACCGGGATCTATAGTATCCCATGGTGGCATTACCTTAACTATCAATGCGCTATTTATTGATGGCGGGTCGGCAAGTACGTTAGCTGGTGTTAGTATAATAATGAATACTGCCGTTAAGAGCAAGTAATTCCTCATGGACTGCTTTCCTGCTTCCCGCTACTTTCTAGTTGTCGCCTTACAACACCTAACGATGATGCGATGGCATGTGCTGAAGCACTTGCTGTCTCAGTAACCACTATCAATGCCCTCTCCTTAGCTATCTCCGTTAAAGTCTGGAGCTCCCTTAATCTAATGGCGGCAACATGCTTCTCGTACTCCTCAGCTGCCTCTGCGAGGATTTTAGATGCCTGTTTTTCGCCTTCAGCCTCAATGATCCTAGCTCTACGCCATCTCTCCGCCTCAGCCTGCTTAGCCATAGCCCTCTTCATAGCCTCCGGCAACTCGACGTTCTTTAACGTGACGGCTACTACCTTAATGCCCCAAGGCATTGTTATTTCGTCAATGTTGCTTTGAAGCCTCTTATTTAATTCCTCCCTCCTCATAAGTAAATCATCTAATTCAACCTGACCTAGAACATCCCTTAAAACGGTCTGACCTAATAGCGTTATTGCGTAGGGATAGTTAGCTACCTTAACTATCGCCTTCTCAGGGTCTACGACTCTATAGTAGATCACTGCATCAATATTTACAGTGACGTTATCCCTAGTTATTATTTCCTGCCTAGGCACATCTACGGTGACCACCCTTAAGTCAACCTTAGCCAGACTATCAATAAATGGGATAATAAAGAATAACCCAGGACCCCTAACTCCTACCAACCTACCCAACCTAAATAGTACCGCCCTTTCATACTCCTTAATTATCTTAATGCTTGCGCTAAGTAATGAAACTGCTATCAATGTTATGATTAAAATTAGAATTAATGTAAATATATCCAAACCTCTAATCACCCTTATTACTTAAGTATCACGCAATTTAAACCTAGCTACATATAATATCACTTGGTGTGAAGAGCTGAGTAAGTCTAAGGGGTTTAGAGCTGAACGTGAATTAGTTGCTAGGCTATGGAAGCTAGGGTTTGCAGTCATGAGGGCTCCTGCAAGCGGCTCTAAGATAAAGAAAGCTAAGTACCCAGACGTCGTGGCAATTAAGTCGGGTAAAGTCTTAGTACTTGAGGTTAAGTGTAGATCCAAGGTGGAGTCGATCTACATTAAGGAGGATCAAATTAATAAATTAAGGGAATTTGCGAATAGATCTGGTGGCTACGCATTCATAGCCATTAGGATACCTAAAGGAGTTTGGAAGCTCGTATCGATAGATAGCATTGAGAAGGTATCTAACAATACCTATAGATTAAGTAGGGAGTTAATAATTAACAGCAAGGAATTAAGTGAAGTCCTTAAGGAGTTAAAGCTGATAACCACTCTTGAAGAATTCATTGCTAAGCATGATAGTGGTTCTATCTCCTAGTTAGTTATATTGGTTGTAGAATTTTCATCTGGCTTCCAGTTAGCGCTTCTCACATACCGCGACCTCTCGTCATTTTTAATTACCTTTGATCGCTGCATGTGGCTCATCGCGCCGCCCGCGAGCCCTCACCGCAGTTGCTTAGGACCCAGAGCCCCGCGGATCTATGGAACCAGCGGCCAATACGGTTTAATGATCCTCGACACCGCCTCAGCGTACCTAATAGCTACTAAAGGCGTTTAGACGACTAGAAGCAAGTTAAGGCGTTGAGAAGTGTGTAGCAGGCCTAAAGAGCGGGGATCACGCATCAATCTGGCCCTACATCCCCATTTGAGGGGCAGTTAAGGGCTTGAATTCCCTCATCCGTATTCTTAATCCGAGTCGCCGACTCCGCATCAACTCCTTTGGGGGAGATCCGCCATCAGGTCATGCGATTCCTAGCATATCACTATAACACGATAGGTGAGGCAGCTTAGTTAGGATGAGTACTTCATAAGAACCCTATATTTTACATATTTATTTGTTGGAGAGTATCTATGGGGATGAGCGCTTACTGTTTCCTTTCCACATTTTAGGCATTTATCAGATAATGTGTATACCTTACAGTTAGTGCATTTATGTATAAGCCACTTCATCCTCTCTCCCTCTCAAAAGCAAATACCATGTTGAGTGATTTAGCTATCGTACTAACTAAATCTAAGTACTTACTTAGCACTTTCTCTGCCACCTTATAGTCCGTAGCTATAACCTCAACCCTATATCTAGGAGCACCAACAGTATATACTCTTATCAGAGTATTTTCATTTAACTCGCTACTTAATTTTTTAAGCGGCTGTGTTAATGCTTCCTTAATTCTGTTAATTCCATCCGACCCATAGGTAGTTAACGTTATTAAACCCTGGACCTTTACTTTCTTAACTTCGATATGCCTCTTTAGCTCCTCGATTATGGGATCTATCCATTCGTCAGGTACACCGGCCTTCCTCAACACATCCCGCCCCTGATATGCTGCGAGCTCTAAACCGGCGTAGATCTCCCCATAAACATCCTCTAACCTCCAGCCAACTTCCCTGTACGCGTCGTCTAGCGTCTTACCTAGCTTAGAGGCCGCGATCTCAAGTAATTTCTCAGCCCTTTGACTTCTCTTCCACTCAAGTAGCTTCCTTCTCTGCTCACCTTCACTTACACGTTTAAGGGATACATCTACCTGCTTCTTCCTTCTATCAACTCTAATTACCTTAGCTATTATTCGTTGATTTTCTTTAATGACCTCCTTAATATCCTTAACCCATTTAGAACTCACCTCGCTCCATGGTAGGTAAGCCTCGAGTCCTCTATACTCTTCTAGACGTACGTAGGCACCATACTCAAATATCTTAATAACTGTGCCTATAACTAATTCCCCGACCTCAGGTAGCTCACTACGCTTTCTAACCATCTACTTCAACCCAAGATTCTGACTATTTCGCCTAGTATCTTGGCCTTACCGCCGGTAGGTACAACCAAGACTGTGCCACATACTAGGCACCTGGATGGGAATGTTGCATGGTCGTATACTACTTGTTCGTTACCGCAGGAAAGGCATCTAACCTTAATGAACTTTGATTTAGGCATAGGTATTAATATCTTCGACCTCTTCATTACTTTACAACCTCCACGAGCTCTGCCTTCTTAAGCCTAATACCCCTCCTATGCTGTATATAGCCGCACTTAGAGCATTTAAGCTTTAACACCACCTTCTTAGTTGTCTTAGCAAACCTCTTCTGTTCAGGCTTTCTCTTACTGCCATAACCTTTCTGCTTACGTCTATACCTTCTCTCACCCTCAGCAAGGCTCCTACGCTTACCATGCTTATATAAAGTCACTGTCTGCTCAGTATGCTCCTTACATCTAGGGCAGTAGGTCCTTAATTTCTTGGGGATCTTCATTAATCATCACCTACTTCAAAGGCCTCGGAGTCTTCCTCTCATCCTCTGATCTAACCTTAATTATGCCCAGGAATATAGCGCAACTAACGCAGTAGCATTTAGTCACTGGATATCTAGCTATTATGGCTCCCTTCTTCTCTAGCTCATCAGCTAGCTGAGGATCCACTGGTGAGTACATCTTAGTCACACACACGGCTTTATCCTCAGGAATTAACCTACCGCATTGATCGCAGTGCACTAGGTCTACTGAACCCTTACTGCCCTTATGCCTCCCTCTACTCTCCCTCTTCTTAGGCGTAACTAACACCTCACTACATTACCATAGCATTTAAGGATTTTTAATTTTTAGCTTGTTAGTTCCTATATTCGAATCAACTATTTACATTAAGTGTGAGCCGCCATTAAATTGAAATAATTTAATCGATGTTAAGCAATTTTAAGAAATATTTAAAATTAAATGTGATCTTTAAGATTACTGGATATCTGCGATGACCATGGGCGAAGTTCATGTATACAGGGACCTAGGGAGATCGTTCTCTGAGTGGTTCGACAATGTATTAGAGGCCGCTGAAGTATACGATTACGGTAGATATCCAGCTAAGGGTATGGGTGTATGGCTACCTTACGGGTTTAAAATCAGGGAGAACGTCATTAGGATAATTAGGGAGCTCTTAAATAGCACTGGCCATGAGGAAATACTACTTCCTTTACTCATACCTGAGGGGATCTTAAGGAAGGAGTCGGAGCATATTAGAGGATTTGAGGATCAAGTTTACTGGGTTACCCATGGAGGTCTAGAGCCCCTTGACGTTAAACTAGCTCTAAGACCCACCAGCGAGACCTCCTTAACATACTTAGAGAGTTTCTGGATTAAGAGCTATAAACAGTTGCCTAAGAAGTACTATCAAATCGTAAGCATATTCAGATATGAAACTAAGGCGACGAGGCCTATGACCAGAGTTAGAGAAGTAACTACGTTTAAGGAGGCACACACGGTTCATGAGGACTTCATTGACTGCGAGAGGCAGGTTCTAGAGGCTGTCGAGATATATAGTAAGTTGTTTGATTACTTAGGTATACCCTACATAATATCTAAGAGGCCTGAATGGGATAAGTTCGCTGGCGCAATATACACTATAGCTTTTGATACGTTATTGCCTGACGGTAGGGCATTACAGATAGGTACAGTCCATAATTTAGGGCAGACCTTCACTAAGGTGTTTGAAGTGAGGATTCAGAAGAGGGATGAGAGCATAGATTATGCTTGGCAGACTAGCTATGGGATTTCAGAAAGAGTGATAGCATCAGTGATAGCTATACATGGAGATCGAAGGGGTCTTGTACTGCCCTTCTCTATAGCTCCGATCCAGATAGTCATTATCCCATTATTCACGGCTGATGCCTATAATGATGTAATTAGCTACTCCCATATGTTATACGAGATGCTACGTAATAATGGATTTAGAGTCCATGAGGATCTACGCAACGAGTTAAGGCCTGGTGAGAAGTACTATTATTGGGAGCTTAAGGGGGTCCCTCTAAGGATTGAAGTAGGTATTAGGGAAGTAAGTAATAAATATGTAACATTATTTAGACGGGATACCTACGAAAGAACTAGAGTAGGATTAAATGAACTCATAGAGGTCGTTAAAAAGATTAGTGTTGAGTACGATGAAAACCTCAGGAATAGGGCATGGAGCGCATTTAAATCGAGGATCGCTAGGTTCAATAACTTAGAGGACGCTAGGGAATACTTAAATAGCAGTAGAGGAGTCGTGGAATTGCCGTGGTGTGGTAGACATGAATGCGGCATAAAAATGAGTGAGCTAGTTGATGCTGATACCTTGGGAACCCCATTAAATTTAAGTATGGATGAGGTATCAAATGCCAAGTGCGTGGTATGCGGTTCCAACGCAAACACATTAATGAGGCTAGCTAAGAAGCACTGAAGCATTGATCCAATCCCCCCGGCGCTAGGGTACTAAGGCGTCGATACGGACTACAATGAAAGTCCGACCTCTCTATTTACTAACCAACTCTCTAAAGCTACCAGGGTACCTCCTTAAATCCAAGCATATACGCCATGAAGTTAGTTAGCGGGTGAAGTATTAGTGATATAAGCATAGCTAGTACCAGGTGCTCTAAAGTTAATTCAACCCCCATGATTAAGTCTATGTTAAGACTTTTAATTGAAACGTAGGAGCCCAGTAGGTAATCTACTTGATCTAATGGCGGAAACGGAGATCCCTGCTTTAGCCCTACCCTACGTTTGATAAAGGCGTTAATTAGGTCACCTAATAGTGCCCCCACGCTCATAATTAATGCATACATGATACATGAGGCGGTGTTAAATATCAACGTATATGCTACACCCGTAAGTAGTCCTGCGAGCAGGCCGGCTATGAGGCCCTCCCAAGTCTTACCATCACCGAATACTCTCCTTCCATCCCTAAGCACTCTACCTCCATCTATTGGATGCCTGTATCTAAAGACTCTAGTTAGTACTGGGGCTGCATTACAGATCATCGCTGGCGCAAAGTATATTAGAGCCTCAGTAAATTTATTAGCTAAGTACTCAGTGCTCATCCTCAGCCCACTTAATACCCTCTTTATCTATACTGTAATAAAGAGTTAAGCCGATACTTTCAGGGAACTCGATAGTCAGCTTTCTAATAATACCCTTGACCCTCTGGAGCCTAATTATGGTATCGCACCAATACCTAAGTAGTGATATGCCGCTTACAGTTATATCCTCGTCGGAACTACTTACTTGTGCGGTCAATATGCATGTGATGCCATTATTGAGAACTAAGTCATTTATGAGCGATAGCATCGAGTTATAGATCCTATTTATTCCAGGGGTAAGGGTAGAGTCTGACCTGTAGAAGCTATTAATACTATCTATGACCACGATTTTTAATTCCTTAGCGTACCTAAAGTAAATATCAATAATTAGTTGAAGTAGGTCGCTACTGCTGTAGGCAGTAACGAATAGCTCATTACCGTAGAATCCATATCTATCGAGTACGGACGCGTATGACGTACCCTCAGTACTTATGTAAATAGATCTTGAGCTGCCGTTAGCTAAGGCACTCATTAACCATAAGGATAAATTGGTCTTCCCCACACCTGCCTCACCGTATATTAAGTTGGTTTTGCCAACGATTAACGACAATAAATCATCTAATGAGCGTATCCTCCCACCTAACTAAGAAAACTTATTACTTAAGTCAAATTAACTATTGTGGTGATTAAATAGGCCTAGCAAGGGATAATAGGGGCGTGGCTCTCTTCATCTATAATCCTCGAGTACTTAAGTATGTGAAGGATGTGCTTAGAAATTATGACCTGAGGTTCTACGTCCCACGCGATGTAAGTAAAGTAAAGGATAGCGATGTGTTAATTGTTGATAGCGAAGGTTTAAGGATATTACATAGTACTGTGGGCAACAACCTACCAAGATACTTCCTAGTAAATGGCGATGACGCTTCCATATACAGGCCTATACTTAATGCCTACGGCATTAAGGAAGTAAAGGTCATTCAAGTAGGTATAGACGTTGGTAAGAGGTTGGCCTACGTAGTACTTTGCGATGGAGTGCTGCTTAGAGCTGGCTATGCTGGAAGTTTAAGGGAGTTGATCAATTCCATTAACTTACTTAATAACTACCTAAGACCTAGTAAAGTTATCATAAAGATAGGTGGCTATGTGGATGAGCTTGAAATTCACCTCCTTAAAAACCATCTTCAAAGAAATTGTGAAGTATTCCTAATAGATGAGCAAAAATCATCAGCGAAATCACAATTAAATCTATGCGGCTTGAAGATCAAATTTACCGATGATATTCACGCAGCTTTAAACATAGCCCTTAGGGATGGTATTAAACTAGAATTCGCAGCTGAAAATCCAACCTCTAGGGCGGGAACGTATACCTAATTCCACCTAAAACACATCCCGTTGAATGAAGGAATATCCTCGACAGAAGCGATACGCAAGATGCCTGACCTCCTCCCCGCCCTGAAGGGCGAGGCTTTCAGTTGTAATTAAAGGGTATTTAAATGCATCGTTAAATCATAAACAGCCTCGCCTTCTAAGACGGGAAGGGGGCCAGCTTACGGAAGACTTCGATTAGAGTATTTACTGGTAGTTGATACACTCTTCTATCGCCTACCAAATTAATTAAATCATATATATCTCCATAAATTCTTAACTCATTTAAACATCTGCTTAGGACCTTCTTAGCTAGTCTCCTTCTCTGATTGAATAAGCACTTAACGATTCCTTCATATACCTCCCAATCGTAACTCCATCTCCTAACCCTCCTTAGTACAACTACCCTAGAGCTAACTTTTGGAGGTGGATAAAAATCCTCCGGTAAGTATTTACCTCCCAACTCCACATCCATAAACGTATTCACCATAACCGTTAAACGGCTGTACTCACGACTACCCGGAGAAGCCTTTAACCTCAACGCTACTTCATCCTGTATTGTTAGGACTGCTGCCCTACAATTTGACTTAATTACCGACATAATTAAAGGCCCTGTAATCCCGTACGGTACGTTAGATACTACAACATCTACGGATCGTAGAGCGTTGATAAGGAAGTTAATACCCTCACCAACTACTATATTAACATTTGATTTACCTCTAAGGAGTTCTAAAGCTGCCCTAGCCAACCTACGATCTAACTCGATAGTGACTACGTTCTTGAATGCATCACATAAATGCGTAGTTAGAAAACCTAAGCCGGTGCCAATCTCAACAACGTATTCAGGCCTTAAATCCATTGCATGCATCATTAACTCATTAATTAAGGCATCATTAACAACGAAATGCTGGCTTAACCTCCTCCTAATCTTAACTCCATACTTGCGTAGTAACATGATAGTAAGCTTAACTAAATCCTTTGACTGCAATTTCATCCTTCCAAATACCTTAAAGAGTCTTAGAGTAAAATATTAACTAATAAAGCGTTATCTTAAATCCAGCCCCCTACGGGCCTAAAGGGCGGGGATCCCAACACCCAGTTTGAAGGGCGGTTAGGGCCAGAGCTCGACCTAGGCTACTAGCTGGGGATCGATTCCCTAAGGCAAACCACCACCAAATACTTTAGAGGGCGTTTATCTATAGGCACTTACGCCTCAAGGAGGTAGGGCTTTCAGACGTAATCAGCGTACTCAGCTAGTCCTAGCTCAATCAACTTATCCCTTGTAGGAATCCCATTTAAGTCCCATCCCCTTAGCCTGTAGTACTCCATTAACGCGTTATCGAATTCATCCCTCCTTAAAACCACACCTTTAACTACATCATCTGGTAGTGGATCCTCAAATACCCTCGGTGGCAAGGTGTCATCCTTCCGCCTAATACCCTCCCTGACATTAAATATCCTAATTAAGTTCCATATTCTTTCACCGCATTTTAGATACTCCTCAACAGTGTAGTTAAAGCCTGTTGCAGCATTTAGTAGATTTACCGCAGGTATTGGTGCGAAATCACAGATAACTAATGAGAAAGCTGCTGCCCTCTCATCCTGTACTTCCTTGACATACTTAGCCTTGTCGCTTAGTGAGAATCTATGTAACCTTCCCTCGATCTCAGCTCTAGTCGTCCAAGCGCGTTGATGGCATGCGCCTCTATCAGCCGTTGCGTATGCTAGAGCCATACCACTGGAACTCCTTGGATCATATCCAGGCATTTCCAAGCCCTTAACATGCATTGCAAACCTTTCGGAACCCCTACCTATGGTCTTTGAGGCCATAGCAACACCTTCAGCTAATAAATTGCCCAACCAGCCCTCCCTATATGCGATGCGTCTAATTAGCTCCCTCTGAGCTGCCGCGTTCCCGAACCTTATATCTAATTCGCTGCACTCTTTACCCGCTAATATACCTTTCTCGCAGCATTCCATGATCCATCCAATGACATTGCCCGTTGAAATAGCATCTAACCCTAACTCATTGCATAGGTGTACGGCCTTAATTACATCGACTATATCCTTCACTCCATTATTCGTACCTAGCAGGGCTATCGTCTCATATTCTGGCCCCCTAACGATTACTTCCTTACCATCTATTATTACGTGGCTTAATTTACTGCACGATATTATGCAGTTAAAACATGTAATATCCTTAATCACATAATTAGCCCTCAAATGGTCGGCATACAGCTTTTCGGCGTCTCTTAAAGATCCCCTTTGGAAGTTGAGGGACGGTATTATACCGTGTTCATTCATAGGCTTAACCCAGTAGGCAGTGCCGTATTTCCTCCTAAATTGCATGAATGGATTATCATTAATAGATTTAACAGCCTCTAAGACCGCCTTCTTAAACCCTTCAGGATCAGCTACCTCAATCTTATGCGAACCCTTAATAGCTATTGCCTTTAGGTTCTTAGAACCCATCACAGCGCCTGGACCGCCTCTAGCTGCTATACCATTCCTCTCCTCCTCCTTATCAAACACTATACATGCGTACCTAACTAGCTTCTCACCCGCAGGACCTATGACACCTACATGGGCATCACGACTCGTCTCACTCCTAACGACGTCCACAGCTTTACTTACAGTTAAACCCCATAAATGAGTTGCTTCCCTAAACTCCACTAAGTCATCATTTACCCATAAGTAAGTAGGATGCTGTGCACGTCCCCTGATGACGATGGCATCATAACCCGCCTTCTTAATTTCTGGACCCATATAACCGCCTACATGGGAGTCCGTGAATATACCGGTTAGTGGCGACTTAGTAACCACTACAAACCTACCTGAAGTCGGTGCCGAAGTCCCTGTTAATGGTCCAGTAGCAATTATAAGTACGTTTTCAGGACTTAGTGGATCTACATGAGGCCTTAAATTATCAATTAATAACTTAGCCCCCAAGCCTTTACCACCTATGAATAATCTTAAATACCTCTCATCGATACCGTATGTCCTTACCTTCTCACTACTTAAGTCCACATCCAAGATCCTTCCCATGTAACTACTCAAAGATTGGAACCCAGGTATCAAAGGATAATTGAGGTTAAAAACATTGATGCACGCATTACCTGAAAATCAGCTGAGACAGGTTTAATCACCTGGTCATCTAATTTTCGTCATCATCTACTAAATACAACTGAAAGCTCCGTCCTTTACGGCGAGGATGAAAGTTTATAAGCTTTTCTACGTTCCCGATGGTTTGGAGGCGCTTTACGGACTCCGGCGGTGGGGGCCGGGGGACCGTGAGGAACCCAAGGGCGGGTAATCAACAACCACCAAAGAACATCAAAGATCGCTCCCGGGTGAACGGCTGGGGGCCGGATATAATAGTGATCAGATGATGTGACGACGGTCTCCTGAGGTGTGATGCATCTTCTCTTCACTGAAATGGCAATATTATTTATTAAGTTAATAACGTATGTAATCTAATTAGATGATATGATGCCAGTGTATGATGAGGTACGAGATGCTGAGCTGGGAATCTACAGCGGTTCATGTCCTAATTGCGGCGGCGTAATAAGCGACTCTAGACTAAGGAGCTCGCTTCCATGTACTACATGTCTTCCCATCTTTAAAAAGGACATTAGCTTGAGTAATTTAATTAAGTTGTTGGAGGAATTAGGTACGCTAAATAGGCTAAGGGAGCGATATCTAACCGAGCTAAGCGTTAACGAGATGGTGGATATCTTTGAAAAATGCGTCGGTAGTAAGCCGTGGAGCATCCAAATGCTGTGGATGCGCAGACTAGCTAGGAATATTTCATTCGCTATGATCGCTCCTACCGGCATAGGTAAGACCACCTTCGGCATAGCAATTAGCATTTACTATGCATCTAAGGGCTATAAGACGTATATCATAGTACCAACCACGATGCTTGCAATGCAACTAGAGAGGAAGTTTGAGGAGGTAGCAAGGAGACCTAATGTCCCGTTAATTAACTACTTGGTGATACATTCCAAGGTACCTAGGAAGGAGCGTGAACTAAGGGAACGGAGACTGGATGAAGGGGCTTTCGACGTATTAGTAACTACCTCTAGATACTTGCTAAATAACTTTGAGAGGATCTCAAGGAACAACTTTAAATTCATATTCGTTGATGACGTTGATGCTGTTTTAAGGGGATCCAAAGCCATAGATATGATACTTAAGTTAGCTGGATTTGATGATGATGACATCGAGTTAGCGCTTAAGCTATTAAGGCTACGTAGTGAGTTAACGTTCAGACGTGACGACGAGAAATTGGTTGAGGAGATATCCAAAATTGAGGAGCACATTAAGTTAAGGAGGGCTCGGAACAATAAGGTAGTTGTTATAGCTAGTGCCACGGGGAATCCTAGAGGAGTTCGAGTTAAGCTATTCAGGGAGTTATTGGGCTTCGAGATAGGTGCTAGACCGGAGTTTATACGGAATGTTGCTGATCTATATATCAAGCCAGGAGGCGCCCCCATAGAAGAGATTGTAATTAATATGGTTAAGAAGCTGGGTAGTGGCGGTCTAGTGTACGTTCCTGTAGATAAGGGCGTGGAATTTGCAGAAGCATTAGCTAAGATATTAAATAGTCGTGGAATACATGCAGAAGCATTACATAGTAGAAACGTTAAAGTAATTAATGAATTCGTGGAGAGGAAATTAGACGTCCTCATAGGCGTCGCTACATATTATGGGGTACTAGTTAGGGGTTTAGACCTACCTGAGGTAGTGAGGTATGCGATATTCGTGGGTGTTCCAAGACATAAGATACCGTTGAGGCTTAACAACATAGGGCCATACGATGTATTAAGACTTTTAACGATAGTGAGGGACGTTATTAGGGATCAAGACCGTAAGAGGGATTTAGATAATTTACTGATGGTCATTAGGAGGGGGTTAAGGAGGGCTTCAATAACAGCATTATCTAAGGCTAAGGAGGTATTAATGAATTTAAGAACTGCTGAGACATCATTTGAGAAGAACCTACTTAAAGCGTATGAAGCGCTTAGGAGCTACTTAAACGATTCGTCAATCGTAAACGAGATTAAGAAGTACGGTGAGGCAACTATTATTGAAGAGAACGGCGAGCTCTACATATTAATACCTGACGTACCTACATATATTCAAGCTAGTGGTAGGACTTCAAGGCTGTTTATTGGAGGTATAAGTAAAGGGCTGTCCATAGTAGTAGATGATGATGAAAGGCTGCTTAAGGGGTTGGAGTCTAGGGCCAGATGGTTAATTGATGATTTCAAATTCTCTAGCATAGATGAAGTCGACTTAGGCAGGCTAGTTAATGAGGTTGATAGGGATAGGGAGTTAATTAAATCGATACGATGCGGACTAGTAGATGTATCGGAATTGAGTAAGTTGGGTAAGGAATTCATAGCACCTAAGACGATATTATTAGTTGTTGAATCACCTAATAAGGCTAGAACTATAGCTCGTTTCTTCGGTAAACCAAGTATACGTGATTATGGTGGATTAAGGGTTTATGAAGTCAGCATAGGTAGATATACGCTATTAGTAACCGCTAGCGGGGGGCATATATATGACCTAATAACAAATACCGCTGCAACTGACAACATTTACGGAGTTGCTTATGAGAGGATGGACGGCAGGTTTAAGTTCATACCTATATATTCATCCATAAAGAGGTGCCTGAAATGCGGCTATCAATTCACTGATGAATTAAGTATGTGTCCCATATGTGGATCTGCTATTGTTAAAAATTCGATAAATATTGTAAATCTACTTCGAGATTTAGCTTATGAGGTTGATGAGGTCTACATAGGAACAGATCCAGATACAGAGGGAGAAAAGATCGGATATGATATATACCTGGCATTAAGTCCGTACGCAAGGATTATAAGAAGGATAGAGTTTCATGAAGTTACTAGGAAGGCCATACTCAATTCATTAAGTAATCCAAGGGACATAGAGTTAAACCTAGTTAAAGCTCAGGTAGTTCGTAGGATTGAGGATAGATGGCTTGGATTCTCACTATCCTCCCTCCTTCAGGTGGACTTCTGGAAGGAGTACTGTAGGGGGAGAGGACGCTCAGATGCTAGGTGTGGTGAGCCCGTTAATAGGAATTTAAGTGCTGGTAGAGTTCAGACGCCAGTCCTCGGATGGATTGTAAAGCACTATGAGGACTACGTCAGCAGTAAGAGGAAGTTCCTCATATTAAACCTAAACAATATACGTCTTGAAATAGCTCTTACTGATGAATTCGCTTCATTAAGTACTGAGGATATAGCTGAGGTCGTAGTTAAGGTTTTAAGTAGAGATGTTGTTAGTGAGGAGTTAAAGCCCTTGCCGCCTTATACGACCGATAGCGTGCTATCGGATGCATCGCTGTTTCTTGGATTACCTGCCCCCCAAACAATGCAAGTACTTCAGGAATTATTTGAGATGGGATTCATAACGTATCATAGGACGGATAGTACCAGGGTGTCTGAGGTGGGTCTAGCTATTGCGAGGGAGTATTTGAGTAGTCTATTAGGGGGTGAATTCGGTAAGTACTTCGCCCCAAGGGTATGGAGTTCTGAGGGAGCACATGAATGTATAAGACCGACTAGACCAGCTGATGCAGACATGATTACTAGGCTTATTAGTGAGGGGGTCATAGAGCCAGTGAGAAGGTTAACCCGTAAGCACTTAAATATATATAACTTAATATTCAGTAGATTTATAGCTAGTCAGTCTAAGGAGGCCATAGTTAGGAAGGGGAAGTATGAATTAATGATCGAATTACGCCTAACGAACGGCCGAACCCTGAAAATTACCGAATCGCCTCTAGTTGCAGAGGGCGTAGTTGACGTTATGTTCGACGGGTTTTCAAGATTTTATAAGTACTTTAAATTAATTAATGATTTAATGCCTGGTTCCTACATCCTCACTAAGGACAACTTTAGAGTTATTACCAAGGGAGTTACCCCGCTACTTACTCAAGCACGTTTAATTAGTATGATGAGGGAGAGAGGTATTGGTAGACCAAGCACCTACTCAAAGATCATTGAGACATTATTTAAACGTAACTACGTGATTGAGAGCAGGAGAAGAGGTTATCTAATACCTACTCAGCTAGGTATAGAGGTTTACTACTACCTCAGTAATTCATTTAAGAGCTTGGTGTCTGAGGAGAGAACCAAGGACTTGGAAATGAAGATGGATCTGATAGAGGCAGGTAAGCAGGATTACAGCGAAATACTTAATGAGCTTTACAACGAATTAATTACACAGGGATTAGTAAGGGTGCGCTAATGAATCTCGAGGGCGGTAAGGCCGTTATAGCTGTTCCTCATATAAATGTAGATATAACTGCTAAGGAATTCCTAAGAAACGTTGAGGTAATGGTTGAAGGCGCTAAGGAAAGGGGAGCACATCTCGTGATCCTCCCATCACCATTACATCCATTAATTGATGTCTTAAAGGGTACTAAGAGGATTTCATCCTACGAGTCATCTAATGAGGAGTTGATCAATAGGCTTCTATACTTAAGTAATAAGTTCCTACTCTACATACTTATATCGCCGATCATCCGTAGGGCTGGAAGTAAGAGATATCTAACGTCAGTACTTCTAACCCCACAAGGCGGGGAAATATACGTTAAGAAGATCTTCAGCGATAGCAGCTTGCAGGGTATTATAAGCCCTGGTAGGGACATAGACTTGCTTGAGATCGATGGTGAGATCGGCACTAAGGTATGTGTGCTAATAGGCTCCGACATACTTATCCCTGAGATATCTAGGTTATGTAATTTCCTAGGGTCAGATATCATGATATCAATTCAACTACCGCTAATAACGTCCATAAAACCCGATATAATAAAGTCAATAGCTATAACTAGGGCTGTAGAGAATTCTATTCCCTTTATCAATCTAGGAAGCTATACACGCGATAGGAGTAACTTGATACCCACATTAGTGGTTAGCAGTGCTGGTGATGTTATTGACTTATGTGAGGACTTTGAGTCGAGCCTACTAATAGTTGAGGTAGGTAGGAGGAATATAGCTAGCGGTGAATCCTTTATTATAAGAAATTTAAAAAACTTGATTAGAAAAATAGTTATTTAATCTAGATTTAACCCTCGACAGGTCCTATTACTTCCTTGCCAATCAACTTATTGATCCTCTCTACTTCAGCATCAACTAGCTGCTGTATCTTCTTTATCTCCTCTTCACTTAGATGCCTAAACCTCCCTTGAAGCCTTAAGTACTCCCTCACCGGCTTCCTCTTAGGCACCGGTGTAGTCACTCTGTAGACTCCGTTCTCATATTCATAGTTAATCCACATACCTGTTAGTACCGCTAATTTACCGACCGCGACCGACTTATCGGGCTCTATCCTCCACCCTGGAACACAAGGCGATAGTACATGGATTAGCTTGGGTCCCCTAATAGATAATGCCTTCTTAACCTTTGCATACAGGTCTAAGGGGAATGCTGGATTAGCCGTTGCTGCATACGGTACGTTATGAGCTATGGCTATGGCTACCAAGTCCTTCCTCTTCTTAGGCCTCCACTCACCGCGCCATATCTTACCAACAGGCGTCGTCGTTGTCCAAGCGCCCATAGGTGTTGAACCGCTTCTCTGGATACCCGTGTTCATGTAGGCCTCATTATCATAGCATATGTAGAGTACGTCATCACCTCTCTCTAAAGTGCCTGATAATGCCTGTAAGCCTATATCGAAGGTACCTCCATCACCACCAATCGCTACCACATTAATCTGTCTATCCTTAGGTATTACTCCTTTCCTCTTCAATACCTCAATACCAGCCCTTATACCTGAGGCCACGGCGGCTGCGTTCTCGAACGCTACATGAATCCATGGAACTCTCCAAGCATTATCGGGGTAAACCGTAGATGTTATCTCACCACAACATGTAGGCATGACCACTATCGTGTCCTTACCAGCTGCCTTAAGTATATGTCTAAATGCTATAGCCGCCCCGCATCCCTGACACATCCTGTGCCCAGGTGCTAGTAGTTCATCCCTAGGTAGGTCCCAAACGGTTATAGGCTTGCTCATTCTCTCACCCCAATAAATATTGGTTCCTTAGGTAATTCCCTAGCATCCTTATACTTAATTAACGCGCTCACCATCTGCTTAACGTTATCCATAGTCAGCAATCTACCACCTAGTCCGGCTATGAACCCTATTGTCCTTACGTCCAGCCCCCTCTGCTTAATCGCTGCGATTACATCACTATGTAGATGACCGCCTGTCGGTGATCCAGGGACCAACGCCCTATCCATGACGCCAACTAACTTGACATTACTTAACGCCTTAGCTACATCATCTGCTGGGAATGGCCTATATAACTTGACCCTCAACGCACCTACCTTAATTCCCTCCTTTCTAGCTCTATCTACGTAGGCCTTTATAGTGCCCATGAAACTGCCCATACCAACTATAGCTACTTCAGCGTCGTCTAACATGTAAGTCTCTATAGCTGAGTACCTCCTCCCGAACTTCTTAGCGAAATCTACCACCACTTCATCAAATACCTGCCTAGCCTCCTTCATGGCCTCCCACTGTTGGCGCTTGAATTCATAGTAGTAATTTGGATCCCCAACAGAACCCATAGCTACAGGTTTATCTGGATCAAGTACATACCACGTCCTCCTCTTAGGCGCAAAGCTTAATACATCTTCATCGCTCTCCACCTCAACCGGCTCCACTACATGGCTCTGTATATATCCATCCATCGAGGTTATAACCGGCAGTAGGACCCTCGGATCCTCAGCTATTCTATACCCAATAATTACCTCGTCATATGCTTCCTGATTAGATGCTGACATCATCATCACCCAACCGGCATCCTGCACCGACATGAAGTCGCTGTGGTCATTCCATATGTTTATAGGTGCTGATAAAGCCCTATTAACTATCGTTAGAACCATAGGTAGCCTCATAGCTGACATGATGTAGAGTAATTCGTTCATTAACGCTAACCCCTGAGAACACGTTGCTGAATACGCCCTAGCACCTACAGCTGCGGCACCTATCGCTACACTTAGGGCTGTGTGCTCTGACTCCACATGCAGGAACTCTGCGTCTAATTCGCCATTGGCCACGAACTCAGACAGCCTTTCAACGATAGTTGTCTGAGGTGATATAGGATATGCCGTCATTACATCCACATCACATGCTTTTACAGCGTATGCCACTGCATAATTGCCTCCTAATGGTACGACCTTACCCATATTATATCACCTCCTCCACCATACTTATTGCCTTAACCGGGCATTCATTTGCGCAGATGCCACATCCCTTGCAATGATCGTAATCTATTTTATATGTAACCTTATACTCCCTACCAGCCTTAGTCTTATACGGTTCATCTACCTCTATGATAGATCCCTCAGGGCAATACATCCAACAAGTCCTACATCTAATACATTTTTCCTGATCTATTTCAGGTCTTAAGGTCCTCCACTCACCGGTCTTATATGAGACGCTGCTACCAGGCACTAGATTAACTGCCCCTATAGGTAATTGCCTCCATCCGGGCAATGCGCTCATTTCACTCCACCTTGACTAATTCGTAGGCCTGCTTAATAAGCTGTATGTTTGGCTGCACCAGACGCTCCGGGAACATGTCTTTAACCGCCTCGAAAGCGTACTCTACAGGTAAGATCTTAGTAGCCGCAAGCATCGCACCTACTACTGCCGTATTAACTATAGGTGCCTTTAGCACGTCCATGGCTAACTTAGTAGCATTAATTACGCCTATCTTAACATCACTCCTACCAATTATACTTCTAATCTCTTCGACGGATTTCGTGGTATTTATGATTAGATATCCATTAGACTTTAAACCAGCCACTAAAGGCTTTGGATTAGCTAGGAGGTGTGGATCAGCTACCACCACCGCATCTGGCTCAACAATCGGCGATCTCTCATAAATAACTTGGCGATCAATTCTATTATACGCAATAACTGGGGCGCCCCTTCTTTCTGTACCGAAGGTGGGTATGGATTGAGCGTAAAATCCAGCCTTAATAGCGGCTGTAGCAGTTAAGTTGGCGGCTGTTACAATGCCTTGACCTCCCCTCCCGTGCCATCTGATTTCGAAGCGACTGGTTAAGGTGCTCACTCGATCACCGTTAACGTATGCTTCGAAGAATTTATAAGTATTTATGGGGTGATTGTTAATTATGCGTTTATAAGAGCATTTAATTACTTGAATTTAGGTGATAAATTGAGTGAATTAAGGCGTGTCATTAAATTGCGTGTTAAGTCATTAAATGATTTAGCGAGGATGGCTGCATCCGTCGTGGCGCTAGGCCAGCCAACTTACATTATCAAGTACAGGAACTCGGGTAGGGTGGTTTATGGATTGCTTGCAATATTTAGGGATTATTTTAACTTATATGGGCTACCCCTCCTATACTACTATACCGATGATGAAGGTAGGTATCCTGAAGGTAACTACATATTAATTAAGGGCGATGAAGGCGGTGAGAGAGTAGAGATAAGTAAAAGCATGAAGGCAGGATATATATCAATACCTATAGTTGAATTAGTTGAAGTACCTGAGTTCCTTGTATAAGTTTATAGGTTGCTAGGAAACGTCTTTAAGCTTGCTAGGAGCTGATACCAGCTTAGGAGTGAAAATTTAAATTCTAAGTATCTTAATAGTTGATTAGATGATGATGCCGACGTAGTCCAATAGGATGAGGATGGGACGATGCTCTGATGGAGCTGCCATCATTAATGTCTAATGACGTCGGATCCTGGTATTAAATTGGATTTACTGGTTGTGCCCATCGTTATGATCATATAACACTGAGGTTGGGATTATGCGTAGCGTTATTGATGCAAACAGTGAAATAACACGATATCTTTAATGGCTTTCCATATTGTGGCGGGCCCGCCGGGATTTGAACCCGGGACCTACGGGTTAAGAGCCTCGGTCCGCTAGGTCCGCCGCTCTACCTGGCTGAGCTACGGGCCCTACACTAAATTAGTAGAGATAAGTTGGATTTAAATTTATTTTGCTTGAGCAATTCCAGATATCCATAGCCCGAGCTCTCAAGAAGCTGGAGACGTTGCATCCAAAACATGACAGGAGCTAGGCTATGTCATTTTATCGATGAGGACGTTGATCACGCTTTTAACCGCTTCTATGTCATTTAGTACTTCATTTAATTGTATGGAGGTTATTTTACCGTTACGTACATATTTACATACGATGTTCAGTATTTCTAGCTCATTATTAAGTCCTATTATAGCGCTATACTCAAGCAATGTGAACAATTGATCATCATCTACATTCATCAAGTTCTTATCTATATTCACTACTACGTTAACATACTTCCTCCTGCTCTCCCTTAAGTCCTCTATCAAGTCCCTTACGAGGTCTTCATTACATGAGCACTTACTGAACCTAATTAGCTCTCTCCTAAGCTTTTGGAGTATCCTCTCACGTCTTAACGTGAACTCCTGAACCTCGTTTAGAACGTTAAGGTAATCCATCTTACGCACCCCTAACCGTGACCACGCTATTGTCCGCTATACCCCTTAGCTTCATGATGTCAGGGTGTCCCCACACCTCGTTATACGGTACATCATCCCTAATCACAGCCTTAAATTTCATCGACTTCCTGCCCGGTACAGCAACGTATAGGAAGTCCTTAATCCCTAATTCATCAGCTAATTTCTTAGATATGTGTATTTCATCCTCCTTAACTCCTTCATTATACCTTAACTTAATTCTTTTCTCTTTAACCTTAGACTCCTTAGCCCTAAGGGACTGAGGCGACGGTACAACCGATACCAAGGACTTAATCCTCTCTAAGGTTTTACTCTCGTTAGAGTCCGACACATGATCGCCCCATTTTACCTTGTAGGTCCTAGTCTTCCATATACTGATGATTCCATTATCAATTACACCCCATCACTAGGGGATTTGAAGTTACAGATCCAATCTTCATAGCCTGGGAGGGTTGGTATTTAACCCTACCGTACATATTATGCATCACCTGAGAGCGGGCACCGAGGCTCATGAACGCTAAATCCATCACCAAATAAATTAGAGGGCGCTTACTTATAAGTATTCATCGCACACCTCATGAAGCTGTTTTGGACTTCTATGGGTCTGTGATGGCTGCCGTAATTCCCCAGGCTATGGGGCGAAGGCCGTAAATGCCCTCAACGCAGGTGGGGTTGAGTATGCAGTGGATGTAGCGCTCTGGGCCGCCTAAGCTCCCTAAGCCAGATGAAAACCCGAGTGGAATGTGGGGAAGGAAGGTGATGGGATGACATATCACTATAAAACTCCATTAAACCTAAACCCCTTAAAAAGACCTGAATCCCATAATGTGAAATACTCAAACGATTATGGCCTACTATTCTATGTTGAGTTTGTAGTTAAGGAAGTCAGTTACTGCCTTAACTACATAGTTAGCACGAACTCTAATCTGCTTCCTACTATCCCTATCACGTAACGTTACGGTGGAGTCATCTAAGGTTTGATAATCGACGGTTATGGCTAGTGGAACCCCTATTTCATCAGCTCTGGCATACCTCCTGCCGATAGACCCCGAGTCGTCATATATTACATAGAAGCCATTATTAATCAGCTCATTGTATATCTCCTTAGCCTTAACTTCCAATGCATCATCATTTACCAACGGAAATACAGCTACCTGAATTGGTGCTAGATCCCTAGGTATTCTTAGTACTACCCTATCGCCCTCCTCATGATAGGAATGATCAAGAATTACCAGCACTAACCTCTCAGCACCGAATGATGGTTCAACCACATGCGGTATTATACGTTTCCCGCTAACCTTCTCAACAACTTCCCTAATACTTATTGATGACTTAGGTATTAGATATTGGCCTATTTCTATATAATCACCTCCAACCCCCAACAACTTCTCTAAATCTTCAATATTAGTAGATAATATTGAATTTATGACCTCATCGGCTTTATCCTTAAATAATCTACCTAGCAACGCCCTATTAACTAATACTTTTTTAGACTTAATCACTATTGGCTCCTTAAATTTCTTGAACACCGTGAACTCTTGACCGCTGAACTTCATATGCATCGATAAGTCGTAGTCTCCTCTATAGGCATGCCCGGAGACCTCGATCCAACCCCACCTACTAATCCTAACTAATTGATCGAACGTCTGGAGCGAGTAGTGGGCTCTCTCATGCGATAACTTCTCCTCGAAGTACATGTCGCTACTTGGAATACCTAAGTCGAGTATGAAGTCCCTAGCAACGCACATCCAATAAGCTAACCAAGGCGTCTTAATTACCCCCTCGGATATCGCCTCATTAACGTCGTACTCGGATGGCTCTTCAATGCCCTCAGCCCTATCGCTTGCTGGTAATATCCTTAACTTACCTTTACATTCATTGATTAAGTTGCACTCCGGTTCTTCAGGATCGAAGAAGAACTCTACCTCCATGATGGTGAACTCCCTAAGCCTCACCATGCCCTGCCTAGGCGATATCTCGTTACGTGCAACCCTACCTATCTGAGCTATGCCTATAGGTAATCTCTCTCTAAATGCTTCATATATACGCTTAAACGATACAAAGATCCCTTGAGCTGTCTCAGGACGTAGATAGCCCACGTCCTGGGCGTAGGGACCTATCGTAGTAGTAAACAATAAATTGAACAACCTTACCTCCCCCAACTCCCCACCGCACATCGGACATCTAACACCGTATTCCCTTAATATTCTATTGAGCGCATCAACGCTTAACCCTTCGACCTTAACTTTAGAGCTTTCCTCAATTAGCTGATCCGCCCTATACTTCCTGCCGCATTTAAGGCATTCAACTATAGGATCAGTGAAGTGCTTTACATGACCGCTAGCTTCAAGAACTTTATATGGCGTTATCACCGGCGTTTCAACCTCAACAACCAAGTCTTGGTGCTTCTTTACGAACCAATTACGCCACTTCTCAATAATTCTTTGTTTGAGTAAGGTCCCTAAAGGGCCTAGGTCGTAGAAGCCTGCAACCCCCCCATAAACCTCGTATGATGGCCAGTAGAATCCTCTCCTCTTAGCTAGCTCGACTATCTTTTCATATTTATCGTAGTTCATTAATTCAAACCACCTATGTATTTTTAAGAGAGTTAAAAATTTCAAATTAGGATCTACATGAAGGAGCTATATGTAGTTAGAACTCCATACATTTTCAATGGAGTAGTATCCCGTCATGAGAGGAATTTATTCGCAGTAGTAGGGGTACCCCTAGACTCGACATCTAGTTTTAGAGGTGGGTGCAGATTCGCTCCATACTACATTAGATTAGCGTCCCAGACGCTAGAACTACTTTCATTAAGGACTTTAGTTAACGTTGAGGAGGTCCCAATAGAGGATATCGGTGATGTAGCAATACCTCATGGCGATGTGGTTAAATCATTAAGTATTATTGAGAACGTTATTTCGGAGATAGTTGGTGGAGGGTTAAGGCCTGTAGTCATTGGAGGGGAGCATACGTTATCCTTAGGAGTTGTAAAGGGGGTTATTAAGGCTTTAGGGAGCGATATTTGCTTCTTATGCTTTGATGCTCATAGCGACTTCAGGTATGAGTATTTAGGTGTGAGGTACAGCCATGCATGCGTTACTAGGAGGATTTACGAGGTATTAGGTAGCCAAAGGATTTACTTAGTCGGCGTTAGGGCTATATCTAATGATGAGTATAAGGATATGAAGAACTCTAATATAAGGTATATTACATCTCATCAGATTAGATCCCTAGGTTTTAGGGAGGTCGGCAGAAGCATTACTAGATCCTTAGATCCATGCCGTAGGGTCTATATAAGCATCGATCTGGACGTGGTAGACCCGGCATATGCTCCAGGAGTAACTACGCCAGAGCCTGAAGGAATCTCACCTACCGAGCTATTGGATGTTCTTCAGGCCTTAATTGATGAAAGGGTGGCGGGCTTCGATTTAGTTGAGGTAACCCCAAGCTATGATATCTCCATGATCACTTCAATACTTGCAGCCAAGGTTATAAATGAAGTAATAGGAATGATTTATCGTAGCATTAAACCCACTTAACAGTAAATAATTAAACAGCCTTAACTACCTTCCACGAACTACCCCTAATTTTAACTATTACCTTAGATGAGCAGTATGGACAACTTATTCTCTCAATTAACTCTATTTCCTTATTTGAGAAAGTCTTACCACACATCCAGCACTTATAAGTTATCTCCTCACTCAAGTGATTCGCCCCTTATTAAAGTCACACTAATTTCAGTATTAAATTTTCTAATCTTGAATGCCGACCCCCTCGTCCTGAAGGGCAAGCCTCCTTTATATATCTAGTTCTAAAATGCTTCATCTGGAGAGCGGTCAACTGGGCTAGAACCCCCTCCATAGTATTTTGGAGTTGCCGACCCTTCATTAAGTCCTTGGGACGACCCATCATTAAATAGATGTAATCCGCCGAGTGAGATTTACTAAATTCTACATCTACTACGAGGAAGGATGTCGAGTTAACTAGGAAATGCGTTGGTAAAGTTATGGCCTAGGGTAAATAGCGATATTTGTTTAAACTCTTTAGACTATGGTTTAATTGCTGTCTTTAATCTGAATAGTGATGGGTTGAACGTCGTGACAATCAATAAGAATGGTGAAGCTATTTTCAAGACTTAGTGGTATAATGAGGTTGTTTTCCACGGTTTTCCTAAGGATATGGAAGACCTTATCCTTAGGAAAAAAGTCTTCCGTCGAATTAGCATGTGGAAGTACATTAAACAGACTAGTAAAGGCATTTGGCTACGAAACCTTATTTTGAAAACGCTAAATCCGACCTTTACGAAATCAAAACAACTCGCCGAGGCATATGGCGCCGGGGGGAGGACTCGAACCTCCGACCACCGGGTTAACAGCCCGGCGCTCTACCAGGCTGAGCTACCCCGGCTCTTAGTCCACGTTATGTATAATGTTGTAGGATTTTAAACTTTAATAGCGAGCTAGATATTCTTGGAAAAATATTGTTTACATTTAAATACCTATTCAACGGTTTCAATAAATATTATATTCTCTGGTGGTATGCCGAATTCATTAATTAAGATGTTCTTAACTTTATTCCTATGGTCACCTTGGAGCTCTAGATGACCATTTTTAACGGTTCCCCCGGTAGCCAACTTACTCTTTAAATGAGATACAACTTTCTTTAGATCGTACGCGTTTGGATCTAGCCCCTCAATAACAGTTACCTCCTTACCGAATTTGCGTTTCTCAAGTTTTATCTTAACTACTTGTTGCTCAACACCCAACTGAGCACATAACTCTGGCGGTAAGCCACCACATAGTGCCTCTAAATCACCTTTACTATTCCTCCCCTTCATTCCACACCCTTACATGTGATCGTTAATAGTCAAGACTAATAAATTTTTATATTTTATACATTTTTCGTAAGCTGAAACCTGTTTTAAGAGCGGGGATTATTTAAACGCGTTTCCCTGCTCACGGCACTTCTAATTTTTAATTACTTTTAACCCCGTGAGCGGGGTTGGCCCCTGGTGTGGGATCACTAGCTTCACCTGCACTCCACGGGCTCGTAGGGCCCAACGCCGCAGGCCCCCACCTGAGGACAAGCACCTTAACCCAATGTTCACTGCTCCCACGAAGTCCCTGTTCAGGATCAATCCGCTACTTAGCCTCGCTAGCCTCAAAGCGATTTTAATTACTTTCACCATTCTACCCGCATAGCGGATCTCGGAGGGGTGTAATTGGATATAGATCTCCTCGTGAACGGCTCTATGCTTGATATGTAGGCTAATAGCCTATTCTTAAGTAATATCATGATCAACGCTATAATTGACTAACTTATGGCATTTGATGATAAATTTAAAGATAAAGTCGTGGGTCATTATACGCTTTAAAACCGAGTTTAACGGTAATACCTTAAATTATATCATTTAGAATTTTAAGATGTCTGATTTAACGATTTCGTTGCTATAAGTGCTCTATATACGATATTCATCGGTCATTTATAAAGTATTCCTTTAAAGATTATTAAGGAATTTTTTATTTGTAATAATTATTCCATTTTAAAGGACTTACATAACATTTAAACCCATTACACATTACTAATAGTCATGGTGATGTAGATGAGTAAGAAGCCAGCGATAAAAGTTAAGGATCCAACTACCGGTAAGGAAGTAGAGTTAACGCCTGAAAAGGTATGGACGCTAGCTCCTAAGGGAAGGAAGGGAGTTAAGATAGGGTTATTTAAGAGTCCTGAGACCGGTAAGTACTTTAGGGCTAAAGTCCCTGACGACTATCCAGTAAGCTAACACGCAGGTAACGTACAGGGACTATTAAAGTAAAATAATTTTTTACCTTATTAATTCTCGTCATCTTTTTATAGTTGCTTAGTTAAAAATCTTGCTGGGTGCCCTAATAATGCACATCATAGTGATTTCCGACACTCACGATAATCTAGCAATGATAGATAGATCTTCATCGTTGATCTTTAAATTAGATCCAGAAATGATTATACATTTAGGCGATTACGTATCCCCATTTACGTTGAGGAAGATATTGGATTTAGGTATAAAGTTCTTGGGAGTCTTCGGTAATAATGATGGTGATAAGTTATTATTGAAGTTTACCTTGGGAGGTCGAGGCGAGCTTCATGAACCTCCCTACGAATTATCTATTGATGGACTAAAATTCTTATTAATCCATGGATTCGGAAGTCGTGAGTTAACTAACAAGTTAGTTAACTCCATAGCATCGGGAGGTGAGTACGATTTACTGTTATATGGTCATACTCATATACCTAGACTTGAGAAAGTAGGGAATACGGTAATATTAAATCCCGGAACTCTATCAGGATACTTAAGTGAGCTCCCGACCTTGGCTTACATCGATACAAGAGAATTAATTCCTAGAATTTTAAATGCATTAACTGGGGATCAGATTAAATATATCAAAATGCACGATACTTAAATCTCGTGGTCAAGTTTGATCGGTATAGGTCTGGGGTCGGGCAGTATACGTATTAATGCATCCCCCTTACTAAGTAATAACGTATAGTCCTTAATCTCTTCATAAGATATCCTCATATAGTTTGATAATTCCTTCCAGTAAAGGATGTCCGGCGATGGTAATGCTATAAATAAACCTATATTCTCTATGAGGTCCTTACCTAATTCGCCTAAGTCGTTAAGGGATTGCGTAGCCAGCGCTATTGAGATCCCATAACCCCTACCTAACTTAATTAACTTAATCAGTAATGGGACCTTATTAAACATGAATTGCCACGCCTCATCAATAACCACCTGAACCCTAGGTATATGGCTTTCTCTAACCGTGTTCATATAAAGTAAGTTAATAACGTTAAAGAATGCGGCTACACTTAAATTTAGGTAATCTACGCCTAATGCACTAATATGCGATAAATTAATTACCGTAATTGATTCTGAACTGCTTAATGCCTCAATAAGCGGTGGATCACATTCTAGCGTTTCTATGGTGTTAAATATACGCATTAATCTGTACTGAACATACTCATCATCAATACCTAATGTTAGATCCTTAGCAACCTCCCAGAAATTACTCAAGACCTCGTCCTGGAGTTCTGACGCCTCGCTAAGCACCTTAAATAATGACGCCGTTAGCTCTCTGTCACCTTTTAAAATCATCGAATCACTTATTAATTCTGTGAGGAAAGCTGCCCTCAAGTTCTTAGGTATGTATTTTAGTAAATCAACTATGCCTAGACCGATACTTACGCCCAGGTCAACTACCCAAGGCTTAAAACCCTTCATCAACAGCCTACCAACATACTCATTTTTAACGTCAACGATGAACACCTTAGTTGAGTACGTAAGGTAAGTTCTCAGCAGTAGCGTTATTAAAGTCTCAGTCTTACCTATGCCTGAAGGACCTAGAACTAATACGTGCGGGTTAAGGCAATTACCTATATTCCAGAAGATTTCCTCAGATGTAATTATATTATATCCTAGGTAAATTCCCTGGCTTCTTAGGTCAAATCTAGTCCTCGCATTTATTATGTGAGGGGCGAATAATGCTAATGTTGGTGATGCCATCTTAAAGGAGTACCTTAGCCTAAGTAATTTAGTAAGTATTAAATTAACGAGCCTAGGTGGAAAACCTCGAAAAAATATGTGAAGTAATGCCATACCTTCAATGCCCTTTAGCTCAGAAGTAACTATGCCCAAGGATCCTAGGGTCTTCATAAGTAAATCCGCCCTAGAATTCAACGCGTTCACCACTTCGTCCTCAGAGGTACCACATGCTTCTACAGAGTAAAATACAATTAAATCGAATGGTTGTAGGCCATGCTTAGCTATTTTATCCCTAAGCTTACTGAGCTTCTCTAATTCCGTCTTAGCCTTAATGTTATTAGGGTTTACCTCAAGATCTATTAATAAGCTTTGAATCTTCTTATTTAACTCAGAGACAACTTTCTCCTTGCTTAATGGGGTAAATATCGATTTGATCTCTATAGGGAAGCCTAAATTCATGGAATTAAAGTATGTTTTTAAGTACTTTACTACTTCGTGATCGCTTAAGTCATTTATGGAAGTAACTACCTTATTTACCTTAATTACTTTCCTACCGCATAATTCGTTATCTGGCCTACGAAACAGTATTATACCATTATTTAACACCTTAACTTCTTTTAAGCCTAAGTCTAGTACTGAGGCCTTCATATCTACCAATTAATAATTAGGTTTTTAAGATGTAACGCAACACCGCACGCTAATTCCAGGCACTTTCTAAGTATCTCGCTATATTTAATCACGTATACATCCCTTACCCCGTTACCTAATACTATTACCACTATATCATTAACTAAGTTATTTAAATCCAAAGATATCTCCCCAGCAAGCCCCTTAGATACATATGCGGCATTACCCACTAATGCTATTAAGGTGCTATCGTTCAAGAACTCATATATTAGTTTGATCTTAACTCCTTCAGATGTAATTGAGGGAACTAATAGTAGCTTCCTCAAGGGATTTACTTCGCTTATCTTTAGCTTAATTTCGTTGTCTACAAACCCATTAACGCACTTACGAATCAAATCCACCTTGACATTTAATTCGTTACTCGACTTAACATCAATAAGCACCAAATTGCTGCTATTAATTAATTGGCGCTTCACCCAGTGAAATGCGCCAATGCCGTAGCTGAATTCGAGAACTGCTGGAAGGCTACATTCCTCAATCACTACGCTATTAATACCATTAAATTTCCTGCCATCTGCGCATGTAACTTGCACGCTAACGGGTATTTCCTTGTTAACAGAGTTGGTGAGGGTAAGCTTATACCTACATTCGTCTATGTACTCTAACGAATATGATATTATGCTGTAGGGATCGTTTATTAGATGTTCAGTAAGGTCTATGGTATATGCGGCGAGTACTTCGCTGCGATTAATCCATTCATACTCGATGAGCAATTGCAGGGTATTACTAAAAATCCGTAGCGAGTCCTCTAACTCTAACTCATTACGTCCAGGTCTAAGAATATGTGAACGGGATTTAACTATTTGATTTCCTTCAACGTAATTTATAATTACCTTTAATTCCTCAGGCAAAGGATTGTATATTGATAGAAAGTACTTGATGAGTAAGTTATCATCGCCATTATATAGCCTTCCATTGATTGAGTACTTAACTTCATTAATCTTCAAATCCAGGACTTCAGGCCTATTCACCATCACCTTAAAGATATTTGAGTACTTCGTTAGCATAAAGTCGATTATAGCCTTAAAACTGATTTCAACGCCCAGCTTAATAGGCTTTATGCTGTATTCCTTAATTAGGTCGTTATCTAGTGGGTTGCTTAGTAAGATTATAGGACCCTTAATAATTAACTGTGAAGGCTTACTCCACGGCATTATAACTAACCTCGGGTATCCCATGCTAGAATTAGCTTCTATACCCACGTATAGATCCCTTAAGTCCGTTAGATCGTAAATTAATACCTTACCTTCATACACACATACTAAGGCATCATTGATTATACTGCAATCCATCAATTTATATGATGCCATGTGGGCATTAACACTAAAGAGCTCTAGCGAGTTAGGAGTGCGGAATGCGATGTAGTTGGTTCCTACACTTCCATCAATAACCCTGAGGTCGCTAATTAACCTCCAAATGTTATTATTGAGTATGTAGGGGCGACTATTTAGTATAATAATCAATTCACCGCCAGGGAGGTAGCCTACAACCCTTGGACTGACGGCAAATATTAAAGGCCTTAACTCCTTTCCATTGAATTCCATGAGTAGGTTATGTTGCTGACTATGAAGCAAGTATCTACCGCCGATATCTACTAACGGGAACGCATTAAGCGGTATCCTTAATAAATTGTTGAAAGATATTAAGTAAGATCCCTCAACGCAATTGATGAATCCAAGGCAATCACCTACTAGCACATCATTAACTTCATGACACTTACTTAACTCATACAGCTTATGTATATTTAAGTTCTTATGATTCAATAACGCAAATAACTTCCTATCACGTTTGAAGACGAGCAACGATGTAGTTTTTGATTCATAATATCTAACGTAATCTACCTCGATAGGTGATTTCCTGATCAAAGGTGATATTAGGTACTTAGTTCCATTACTCTTCGTTAGAACCAGTGATGGACCATAGAAACCCTCCACGGCAACACCTTTAAATGATTTAAGGATCCATTCCTCCTCATTAGAGCGTAGGTCGTATAGCGACACGCCATCACTATATACGTTTATCAACATATCATTATATGCGAAGTAAGTCTTAGCGTAAAACCTTAATAATGATCCGTCACCGAGAATTACCTTAGATGAGTCGCCTTCATGAAGGATCCATAATCCGCTAATGTATGTAGTTAAATTATCATTAATTACTAGCTTAGGCACTTCGGCAAAGCTCCTAAGATAAGGCTTAATTATTATCTTATTAAAGCTCATACTCTTTAATAAAAGCCACCTACTAAGCGCTCTATCATCTACGTATTGATTTTTAAAGTAATCACGTAGATCCAAGTGATGCTTAAGGATAGGGAGCTTCATAAAATTAACCCAGCATAAGTGCCAGGATTAACATAGCTATACCGGTAATTAGAGTGTTACCTAAGGAGTCATATAGTGTATAGTCAACGTATAGTGAGTACCAAGTAACAATCACGTAAATTAAGACCATGTAGTTCATTAACTTAACATTGGCTAAAGTCGCCATGGACGTAAGCAACCACGGCATTATCAATGACATCATCATGAGCGGGAGTAAACTCACTATATAGTGCTTAAAGTCCTCGATCATATCTAGGGTCAATGTTCTCAAATTAAGCAATTGCTCCTTACTTAGATTGCCGTTGACTAATGACCTAACTATTATGTAGTATGTATACCTTCCTAACCACGATCTGATAGCTGGGAGATTATCCTTTAAATTGTTTAGGTTTAACTTAGATCCTAGCCTTCTTAAACTCCTCGATCTACACGTCATTAAAACTTCTTTAAAGCCCTTTAACGGGTTTACCAGGATATATGGTGTCTCAGCATATAATGAAATTACCTTAGGTAATTCGCTGACTTCTGTAATTACTTCAATAAAATCACGTAAATTGAGGATGCCGTTTATGATTAGAAGGACTGATGATGTAAGTAACGCGTGCTTGATTACTGGTTGATCAAGCATAGACAGCGATAGGGGGATGATAAATAGTGTTACCATGTATATGACTATGTTTTTTAGCTTAAAAATGATGCTATTATTATTTACTAATGTCTTAAGATGTAACGTCTTCCCGGGCATGAAAATCAATATTGGTATGATGGTGGCTAAAAAGAATATTGATGGAACCGCTTCGATAGCTCCTGAAATTATTGATAAGGATACCATTAGTGAAGGTAAGTAACTTAACAGTACTCCGGCTATTAGCGAAATTGTAGTCCTTAATTGAATTGATGTCTTAGCATCGCCTCTTAATTTATGTAGCAATTCGTTAGACGTATTAAGTAGCCATGCATTAACCACTCCCTTAGATAGCGCTAACACATAATCACTAAGTAACCTATTGACGTACTTCGAAGCTGAGTACTTAATATACGTATTTATAGCCTCCGTCACTGTTAAGAAGCTTCTAAATACCCTTAATCTCAGCCCCTCAACAACCAATTCCTTAAATACGTGCTCCCATCCGCTCAATTCGCATAGATCGTTTACTAACTCCGTTGAATAAGTGTATATAGCTGCCTCTGAGATTATGAAGTAAGCTAATTCCTCCTCCACCTTCTTCCTCCTTACCCTCACAATATAGCTGTAGCTTAGGTAAGGAAGCATCATGGATGTTAGGGCTGCGGAAGGTATCGCAAGTGCGGTTAATGTTACATAGGTCGCTACTGTAAATCCAAGCATATAGTTTAACACGATAATTAACACAGTGACTACTAGTACTGAGGCAGTGATGTATTTGAGAAGCATCGATTTTAAGTCTCTAACACCGGCCCTTGTTAACCCAGCTTTAACTCTAAGATCCTGTATTAACTCTAGGTATTTATTAATGTAATTCCTCATATCAAATCCTATTTGAAGTTATATCCTTATTAGGAGAATTAAAACCCCTGACTTTAACGCTCTTCCTAAATAACTCCTCCTCTGTAACTTCATCACCAAACGTGTATAGATTATTTAATACTATACTGTCAGTTTCCTCATCATATATCGGTTCATCAACGCTAACTACAGCTCTTTTAAGGCTCTTACCATGGTATACGTAATTAACTGTTATGAAGGTCCAGAACATGCTTACCTGATACGGGCTTAAATTTATCGGAGGCCCTGTAAGCCTCATCAATGCCTCCTTAACGTTCCCCCCATGAAATGTTGTATTATGTGTTAGTATGAGGGACCCTGATATAGCATAGATATGTGTTTCAGGTACCTCAATATCGTAGAGAAGGCTTTCCTTCTCCACTACTTCTACCTTCTTCACCCTTAATAGCAGGAGTTTTCCTCTCAACCCTTTATCATGCTTTGGCTTTCCATGCATCTTAATGTTCGCATAATTCATGTAAGCGATATTATCTACATTATCTAGGAGGTCGAGGATTTCAAATGCCTTTTGCTCGTATTCACCTCCACGGATATGAATGAGGTATGTAGCACCTCCGTTTACAGAGCATCCACGTTTCCTCAGACGAACATCTGCAACTATTCCTAAGCTCCTTAATATGAGATATAAGCTTTCAGCAAGCCTTCTATTAGCGGTCTTTACTGTAATACCACTGCCCTTCCTTGTACGAATGGCACCTGCATCGAAATATCCCTCAATTATACCTACTCTAAAATCCTCAGGCGCTCTAAGAGCTAAATCCAGCGGTACACATCTATTGTGCTCATGTACCCTACCATCCAGTAACCCCACCAGGAACCTCGTGAAAATCGATGAGCGAATGAGAATGCGAGCAACATTACCACTATCATAGATAGAGATCGCGTCCTTTAGCCCTAGTTCCTCCAAGGCATGTAATATCTTCTTTTGCTTCCATGAAGCGTCTACACTCATATTGAACGTTACTCTGACGGGGATCCCATACTCGTCATGCTCTACATCACCACTTACGAGGAAGGACCCTATGAGATAGCCTAGATCCTTGCTTAACTTTACTATATATGGGAAGGGGGGTTCTTGACTAGATGTGTTAGCATGGATTACGAGGTCCTTAAGCTTACGCCCATCGTATTCCCTCCCCCTTAAGATCGCATCTGCATCCTTAGCAGACATGCATTTACTTTGAGTCTCACTTTTATCACAGATTACCAAAGATCTCTTGTAGTCGTCTTCTAAGTAATCCATTGTTATTACGTAGCGCATAGTTGTCGGGCCAAGCTGTGGAGGATGAGGAAGTGATATGAGTATGTCCCCAGGTTTAAGATCTTTTGCAGGTTTTGTAATAGATTTCCCTTTCTCGTACACTATGACCGAATGTTCCTCATGAACTTCGTGAACAACTCCCCCACTAACATGTATTCTTACAAACCTACGGCTACCGTCCTTGATTATCGCCCTCGATATAGGTACCCATCTGGCAACTCCTTTCACGTCCCCAGTAACAACCTCCACGTGTTTATACTTCCCATTAATCACACCCTCAACTACGTCGCCAATTTCATATAGATCTACTTTACCATCGACTTTTGCAAGGACAAGCTGATCCTTAGGTAAGCATAGTCCGCCTAAGCCCATGTTCATTGCTTGAACTAATACCTGAGCTTCGCTCCCCCTAGTCTCACCTATTACTATGTATCTACTTACCGATGCCCTTAGTGCTGCCTTAGATAACGTAAATTGATCTAAGAAATTATTTGGGACGGTTGATGTAGGCACTATATACCTAACCCAGTTACTCTTAGGCGGTGGATCGATCTCAGGAGTGTCTTCTATAATGACTATCTTCCAGGTCTGTGGTATGCATTCGTACAGTATCGCCCTAAGTAATGTCGTTTTACCCGAGCCCGGAGGCCCTAAAATTACTATACTACCCCTCGATCTGATCACGGCATTTATGTACTTAACTAAAGCTCTAGGCAAAGTTCCCTCACTAATTAACGAATTTAAACTTATGCCGCCATAGTTTCTCTTCTTCCTAATGGTTATCTCAGGTCTATCTAAGCTTACCTCAGGTAGCACTAAGTGCACCCTATGACCTCCATCTACATCAGGGAGGTTGGCATCCAAAATGGGGTATGACTTAGATATTATCTTACCCGCCTTCTCCGAAAATAAATTGATATACCTAAGGACTTCCTCAACATCGCTTAAAACTATATTCGTAGGTATATAATCAGCCTCCGGATCAATTCTTAAGACCTTACTATGTCTAACCCATATAGGGCCGGGACCTACGACTGTTATATCTTCAATGTAGGGATCATCAATTAATACTTGGAACTTCTTATACTTAAGTTCCTTCCTTAGTACATAAAGGACGCTTATGAAATCTTCATTACTAATGCCCAAGACCTCTGAAACAGCCTTAGATAATATTAAATCATTTAATTCGCAATTATATGGTATTGAGGTAAGTATCTTATCCATATTCCTAAGGACTAACTCCTCAACGTCCTTGCCCAGGAATTCCTCAACAACGTATTGATAGCTATTACCGTACTTAATTATCTTGATGTTAGATATGCCTACATTATATTCATCAATAACCTCAGCCTTGAGCCCGGTCATAATCCCACTAAAAAATAGTGTTTATTTTTACCCTGCTACTTAACTACCACTTTGACTACGTAATTATTACCTAAAATGTCCTTAACCTCAAGTATTACGACGGAGATCCTTGAAGTGATGTTAGGTAGTGTTATAAGCAACGTAGCTTCATCACCTGGGCTTAGTATTGATTTACCTGAGATTCTCGTTGCTGAAGTATTGATGGTGCCACCGTCTTCAAATACTATTGTGGCATTGACATGATTGCTTAGATCTAAGTCCTTACCTCCTTTATTAGCTAAGCTCAGCACCATGGTTACGTTGTTATTTCTGTAATCCATAGCCACGATGTTTGCAACTAATTCGGGCGCTACCGAATATCCATATGCCTTACTTACTTGTGAGGATAGCCAATTTTGAACTGCAAGGGTTACTGGAATAGCTACTGCTATTAGAGCAAGAACTATTATCAGGTCACTCACACCTAACCTGATTTTGTTGACTGAGCATTTGCGGGCTACCATATTAACACCCCCGTTACTTTCAATAAACTTATAAAGTGTTCTTGAATCCACAACCAACCTTACTAGCGGGATCTCAATTTAGCGAAGCGCCCATCCACATCATCTTATTGGAATTAGAGCTAAGGGGATCGCCATTTATTAGTAAGATAACTGAGATGAGCATCTAAATATCTAACTAAAGATTTTGCTGGCGGTTCCCCAGGACGGAGCTCTATCCTCACAAACTCCGATGTAGCAAAAGCTTAGACAGGAGTTGAGCCCGAACCCTCATGGCAGATGGTACAGCACTAAACCTCGTTGTAGGAGTCCGCGCTAAGGATTAAAGGAGGTTGGTTGAAAAGTACGGAACTTAATAAGACATCATAAAATTAAATTAGCTTAACTATCTATATCTAGAGGATCTATCTGCGTAATGGACTTTAAACGTCTTAGGTTTTAATACCGTAACTATATACTCGAATGCCTTCCATGGATCACTTTTCTCTCCACAAGTGTATATATCTACTGTAGCATACCTGTAGTTGACCCATGTATGTATAGCTATATGTGATTCCATAACTAACGCGAGTACTGAAACTCCTCCCTTAACTCCCTCAACCTTCCACGACTTGACCTCAACTAGTGTCATATTAGCTAATTGAGCTGCCTTAATAACTACGTCCCTAAGTAGATGTTCATCGGAGATCGCGTCAATAAGCGGCTCATAAAGATTCGCATATATATGTCTGCCTATTATCGCCTCGTCCATTTGTTTTAATTCATTACCTGATTGAGGGATTACCTCCATCTTATTATTACTTCCTCCTAATCAACTGCTTGTACCGGTCTAGGTTTATAAACTTAACGTATATAGGGTTCTACAAATGACATAATAAGGTACTAACCTAAGAGGAATACTTAACCGATCACACTTAGGATCATCAATTAAGGCATAATAATTTGATGGAGCCGCCGCCGGGATTTGAACCCGGGACCTCCGCCTTACCAGGGCGGCGCCTAGTACCTCAACCTACTTGGTTGAGGGTCCACCCGCTGAGCTACGGCGGCATCTAACAATACCTTGAACTACTATATTTTAAACTTTCATATATCTTCGACCTCCTGGGGCCTAAAGGACGGGGATAGGCATCAACCCGATCCTATACCCTGTTTGAGGGGCATTTGGGAACTTAAGCCCAAACGAGCTTAATTTAATTCCTTAAGGCAATCAATCATCAAATACATTAAGATGTATTTATAAGCCTTCATCCACGTCTCAAAGAGCTGGACTACCATCATATTTCAGATTATTTAATGATGACAGCACTAAGATCCAGATAGGGGATCTCTGGCCACCCCGACTGCCCAGCAGATGACAAATGTAGCCACGAATAGATGCTGGGAACCCGCCCTTCGTGGCGGGGAGGAAGTTGGTGGGTAGGGCCATTAAGGGAGGGTTAAGATGGCTAGTTGCAGTGGGCAGTTACATGTTTTCGCTTTCCTTTAGGTATTTATTAGATAGTTCTAAATCACCTTTAAGTCTATATACTTCGGCTAATTCCTTAAGTGCTTCAGGCGTTCTGTGGCACCTTAAGGCATTTTCATAGTTAGTAATTGCGTTATCTAAATCCCCTATTAACGTGTAAAGCCTAGCTAATCCTAAATAACCTTCGTAGCTATTTACATCCATGCTAATGACCCTCACAAATAAATCGTAGGCGTTCTTAAATGCTCTTTCGGATTGCTCTCTTAATGGGAAATTGCTCGTCCTCTCATATTCTTTAAGGATCTTTAAGTAATTAAGGTAGATATTGCCCCTGATAACATATGCCTCAGCATCCTGAGGGGCCAACAACCCTAGGATTTCGCTAAGTATGAATACGTTAGCTAATGGGTGTTCTTCTGCTCCGATGCTCTCTAAATGGTTTATGATGGTGTTAACGTTCCTTAACCATAGCCTAAGAACCTTCTTAAAGCAAGCTACTAAGCCGTCATACGACTTAAGTAGGTATTCAATAACCTCCACGTCTCGTAAGCCTAGCAAATCGTCTAAATTGATTAACAACAAATAAAGCACTGAGTAACGACCTTCGCTATCAGCCTCCATGGCATTCTTAAACAACTCCACTACATCCTTAATTAAACGCTCGTCGCGTTCACCTCCTAAGCTGATCTCACCTAATTTTATGAATAACTTTGATAGCAGCTCTTCGGCACTCATTCTACGCACCTGATAATTTATCGTATAAAAGAATGTTTTAAATATCTACTTCGAGCTTAAACAATACAATGACGTGGCTGCCATGATACATGATGCGTTAGATAAATAAAACTCCTTACTTATAATCTCTTAAATTATCTTTTAATTAATGATTTAGATTTTCTGGACTAGCTGTTTTACTAGTTTTACTGCTCTTACAGGGTTGAATATGCCGCAACTACAACAAGCAGCCATTACCTCAGCTGCTTCCTCAGCCGTTATTCTACCCCTCTTAACATCTTGAGCTAACTTCATAACTAGATGCCTTGATACGAACTGATGTCCACACATCGTACATATCTTAAGCACCTCCTCGTGCTTGGGCAATAATTCGGTCTTACCCCAGATGCCTAATGATATGTTAACGGTATGCGGCCTAGCAATCTTTTTAACTTCATCGTAAAGACCGCTAATAACCACTGACATACCTAAGTCGGCCTTCTTTAAATCGTCTACAACCTTCTTAACCGTCCCTAGGTCCGTAAATACACCATGGAATATCGATCTGTCATGCACTCCCTCAAGTAATTTCCCGACAGGATCGATCCTGAAGCCCGCCCTATACCTGCTTCCTTGTGTCATATCACCTATGTTGACTGGATTATGTTTACTGATTATTCTTAAGGCTTCAGCTAACTTAGGGGCCGCGCCCTTGTCGTTAAATCCTCTAGCGGACATCACTAATACCACGAAGTCTTCCTTTAATTCCTCGTAAGTACCTTGCCTATGTAATGTGTGAGTCATTACTCCCACCCAATAAACGGCTTACCTAAACCTATGTTTATCTTCATATTCGGTCTGGGCTCTATACCTAATTGCCTAAGCACCTCAAAGGCCTCTGGCTCGCCATCAGGTTTCACCCGGCTTACTAATCCAACGGAGATGACCGTGTTTAACTCCTTGCTAACCTCCTTAACTATCTGTAAGACCTTAGATGCTAACTCCTTAGGTGCCTTAGCCTCAACTACCGCTGAGAGTAGGTATACATTACGTAGCTTAGGGTCTCTGACCTCCCCCGTCCTAGGATCTATTAGTAACTTGGTAACTGGGTTCTCAGGTTCGAATGTAACGTAGGGGGCTATAGCCCTGCAGACCTTCTCGATATCTGATACACGGACCCCCACCCCAGTAGGTCTACCCATATCTAGTGAGAAGCCTATCTCACCGAACTTAAACCTACCTGTTACGTCATTAGTCTTCATCTCCTCAGTACCCCTGCCAGCCATACCTGTCTCAGGCCATACAGCAGTAGCTGATGCGAAGAAGAACTTCAGCCTCCGTTCAAATGGCATCTTCTCAGGTGGCGTAGGTTCAATAGCGTCCTTAGGACATCTAGCAACCCTATAGCAAATCCAGCACTCAACGCACTTATCCTCATCAACCCTAGCGAAGGACCTACCACCCTCACTAACTATTTGTATAGCGCCTGTAGGACAGAAGGGCACGCAATGCGTACATGCAACGCATTTAGAGGGATTTATGTACAAATGCATCACCGGAGGATATATTTAGGCAGGGGTTTAAAAACATAACGTAAGAAACCCCAGCTAGTATTTACCTGCCTTAGTAGGAGGTTAAAAGTAGAAAGATTTATAAGTAATGTTAAAGTAGATCTCAAGGTGTTATTGGTGTCGTTAAGGCCTTCAACCACGCTA
>JAGDWE010000014.1 GCA_023255965.1 Desulfurococcales archaeon
TGTTCGCATACGAATACTTGATGATGAGAGGAGAAGCTATGCAAGCGCATCTCTGTGATCCGCCATGCGGTGGGAGATGGATCCTCAGTTGGGAGCACCATGGCGTTGGGCTCGATGGGATCCCATGAAGTGCGGGCGAGGCTAGTGATCCCGCACCGAGGATCAACTCCGCTCAAGGAATTAAAAATGACTAAAACAAATTAGAGGTACCGTGAGAGGAGAAGTGCTATATCCTCCCTACCATATGAGACCACGTATAGCCGCTCCTTACAACTGAAAGCCCTGCCCTCCAGGACGGGGAGGAGGTCAGCTCCTCTAATTCCTCATCACTTAAGACGTCTTCTTTAAACTCAACGCCGAGCTCTGCCTTAAAGCAATTTACCAACCTATCGATGACTTCCTCTCTAGGCGGGATGTGATTCAACTCCTTTTTAAGTGATGTGATCCGCTCAGCCATCGATTTAACTAGATGAGCCCTTAATTTATCGTCAGGCACTCTAAGAATCCTGGAGGCGGTTTCGTAGTCGAAGTCAAGTATAACGTTACCTACTAATACCTATGGAGTTATGGAGTAAAGCAGCCCCATCGCCCGATGCCTTCCTACCGTTAATTACTACATCATTAACTGGCTTACACATGGCATTAAGACCGTAACTCCTATAGAAGCATACGACTGGCTTAAGCAGTTCCTTAAAGAATTCATTAAGGCCAACCTTAGCTAATCTATGATCCCTAGGTACTACTACGTGGTAGAATTGCTGATTGGGTCTAAGTAAACGGCACCACCGCCTACCTGCCTTCTAACTATTGAGATCCCCTTAGATCTACAGAAATCCATATCAACCTCAACACCAGGTAATCGATGAACACTAACACATACGTAGGGCTCAGACGGATACACCAAAATGAGGGTAGGCGGTCGCTTACCAGTACCCACGTACTTGGCGACAGCTTCATAAACCATCTGAATGAAATAACCGTCCCCCTAAGTTAATTAACCTTCAGACCTCCAACACGGCACCACACATGAATTCGTGTTGATAATTAAAAATAACTACCTAAGCGTAATGCATCAAAGCGTTTAGATTTAAACTTAAAATTACTTGCCGCATTTAGACGGCTTCTTCTTTTCCTCCTTCTTCTCCTCCTTAACTTCCTTACCCTTACTCATAAGTACATCCCAGGAGTTATTCCGTAGGACAGCTTAATAATTCTTTGGATAATGGGTGTCTATGGTTTACGTAGAACTTAAGTAGTACTTACCTTAAATAACTTAGTGCATATATTACATTTAGCTACATCTACCTCTGGATCTACGTCTCTATGATACCCACATAAGTACTTCCTAGACATCATGTACAGCGTTATCTTGGATATTTCCTCGTAAATTAAGTATTTATCTGGCTGCGTCTTAGCTATACTATCTGCTAATCTAGTTATGTACTCCATAACATCGGTGAACTTGCTTATGTCAATTAAGTGACCTCTCTCACCCTTAACGTACCTAGTTACAGATGAGGGTGATAGGTCAAGTAGCTTAGCGACCTCCTTCTTAGGTATTTTCCTACTATACAGTTCTACGGCTAATGACCTCTTTATTGATGGTAGTAAGTACCTGCATATTATCTCGAACGCGCTCTTCATTTATAGAACCATCACTTTCCTCTTAATTTCCTCAGGATTATTAACTACATTAGTTAGATCTTCAACGACCTCCGCAACGCCTAGCACATTACCTTTATCGTCCTTAACGGGAACTATTAATACCCTAATTATCCTGTCGCCCATCCTGGTCCAGAACTCCCTATAGGGGGCTCTACTCTCCTTAACCTCCTTAGCGATGTTTTTAACCATGGCTTCAAGCCTCGGCGGGTGGCAGTACTCTAGCCTCCTGCCTATAATCGTTTTAGTCCTAGCGAAGCCCTTATGTAGGAAGCTGACTGAGTAGAATTTAACTCTATCATCTAAGTTAGCGTAAGTTACCTCAACCGGTAAGGACCTAAATAACGCTTTAAACTCCTCAACACTTAAGAAGCCCGTACCTACGTCTAAGTCACCTCCCCCTCTAATTTGATACGTATCTAATTGGATTCCCCTCGAAATGACGTCCTTAAACTCCTTGGGTAGTTTCTCCAATTGCTCATTAGTCATGATCGGAATTAGCTCATATGGCATTACGGGTTTATCCTTAGCCACCCACTTACCCTCCGTACTCACCAACCAACCTAAATCGCTTGCAATCTCATATATAGCCGCCCACTCACCCTCAGTTAGTAATGCCCATAATGCTGGGTATAGTATCTTATTCTCCCGGAACACTACCTCACTAACCTCCCTAGCTAACTCAACAGCCTTATTAGCTAATTCCCTAGTCAGTAGTTCATTACTTAGGTCCTCACAAACCTTCCCCAATAAGTTGCTTAACTCCCTGATCTTAAGAATGACTTGATCCTCCCTAGCCCAGAGAACCCTTGGGACAGCTACGATACCACGCTTCTCAAGGTATGGGAAGACGGCCATCTGTAACTTCCTGTAATGCAACCTAATCTTCCTTAATTCCTGAAGAACTGACTCAATATTACTTAAATATTTCGCGACCTCATTCGATTCCCGCGCCTTAAGTAACGAGGAAGCATATAACGACAGTACTTCAGACTGCTTTAGTATATACTCATTCTCCCTCATAAATAGATATAATGGATGCCCTACGGGGACCTCATTAAGTTCCCTAGGTTGTAGGTAATCCCTGAATAACGCTACGTGTAAGTCACATAATTTAAGTATCTCATCGACAGATATCCCCTCCTTAACTAGTTCCTGCTCAATCAATGGTATTTCAATAGGTGATACCTGACCTAATATCTCACCGTAATTCCTCTTTAAATCCTCAATACCTACCCCTTGATGAATAGCCTTAAGTGCCTTCTTTACGGCTTCGATTTTATTTCTTAGTTCATTATTTGACATATGTCACACCAAATAACTAAAGTACTAGGGGATATTTAAATTTATATCATAAAGGCATTATCAAGGCATCTTTAAGTTAATATGAGTGAAACGCAGTTAATGACATACGGACCTTAGAAGAATGTTTTAAATTTCTCCACGACTTCATCGGCTTTTGATGTTATAGCGTTGTAGTTAATGCCTAGGATATCCCTTAACGACTTACTTAAATACCTTCTATCAGCGAGGACTATGAATGCTTTATCGTTCTCGGATCTGACCGCTCGACCAATGGCCTGCATGGTCTTAATGCATGCCTGCATATCTAAGGCTATCCTCCTAGCTAGGTCCTCGCCTACGTATTTAGCTAATCCTCCCTTGAAGTCCGCAAGGTAGTCGTCTGGTTGAGGGTAGGGTACACCGCACATGATTATAGCCCTCACTAACGATTTACCGTCCTTCGACCTAAATTCAACGCCCTCAACTAGCTTACCACCAGCTACTGCATTAATCAACAACTTACTATTACGTAGCACTAGGTTAAGTACGTCACTTAGCTTAGTCCTCGAATCCTCATTAAGGACCGCGTTCACATCATCTAGGTAGGTAGCAACTTCATTAAGTACCTCATAGCTTGGGTAGACGGCTAATGTTACCCCATCATTAACCTCATAGATGCTCTTAACCAGCTTAGCATAGTCCATGAACATCCTCTCAGACCTCCTTAAGTAGCTCGTAGTTAAGGCGGTATAAACTAAGTAATATACGTTCTCCTCAGGGAAGATAGGCCCGTAGGATTTATGTACATCCAAGTACTTGACGTCGCTCCTTACTATTAACTCCACCAACTCCTTATTAGGCAGCGATCCAGACATCATCAGCACGCCCTTAGCGATCCTTAACCTCTCCATAACTGCTTCATAGCTTATCGGCAACGCATGTACTTCCTTATCCTCGCGTAGTATGCCGTAAGCATTTACGTACTCTTTATTAAGTACATATAAGAACTTGACTAACCTGCTTAAAGGCGATGTGGTCCTCATCAAGTTCTCAGGCCTATTCATTAAGTCATTTAAGATCCTTAGCTTAAGCTCCAGCAGTATATCCGATAGCCTCCCCTCAATTACCTCGCAGACTATTAACTCCTTCCCAATACGTTTAAACCTATCGCTACTTACCCCATTAATAACCTTAATTAAGTTCCTTAAGTAATCAGCTACGTCATGATAACCTAGGGCATTAACTACCTCATATGCTAATGAAGCTGTCTTTAAGTCTATGGAGGCCGAGATAGCCGTCTGAGGGTTGAGGAGGTTATGTGCTTCATCTATGATTATATAGAAGTCTTCAAGGCCTAGGTCAGCGAAGGCCGTTGAGTATACGTCCTCCCTGAAGAGGTACGGATACGTCGCGATGATAAAGTCGACATCATCAGCTAGGCTGGTTAGGGCGTAGAAGGGGCATATAGATAGCTTAATGACTAATTGCCTGGCTATTTCATGGGGGTCTATGGAATCCAACTCCATTAATAGCTTTAGTACGTACTTCCTACTATACCTACTTAAATTCGTAAAGTAATTACATAGTCCCTTCATCCTAAGTAACTTACAATTAATCCAGAAGTCCTCCGAAGGCACTTCACGGCCAAATACGAGCGGACACATCCTCCTACCGCTGAAAACCATGGTGAATGAGGTGCCTGTGGACCTTAACTCACGTATTACTGGAGCTAACTCATTCCTAGTCCTAACCACGTAGAATACTTTGCCAGCATCTAAATGCGATAATATAGCAACTAAGGTCTTCCCGAAGCCCGTGGGGGCCTTAAGCGCTATGAAGCCCCCTAAGTTGCTCCTAATAAATTCTACCGACTCCAGCTGACCCTTCCTGAAGCTACCGTAAGGGGACTTAATCATTGATACTACAATTATTACTACAGTAGAAGGATAAAAAAGAAGTTTACTCCTTACCACCGCTTACTCATTATTAGCACGGCGAGATGCCAAATGACTAAGCCATGTTGACTAGGCTCTGCCAACGAAAGACGTCGCTATCTCTATCAAGTCCTCCACCGGCTCCTGGTGAGGCCTTCGGTTGTGAGTTCAAAATCGCAGGGCCTCATCATGCGGTCAGAGTCGGAAGTCCTTACATCAACATAATGCTTAGCTTAAGGGCTTATAAGAATGATGCTTATTTAAAAAATAAAAATTATTTTACCTATGGTGTGTACGTTGCCGCTTAAGCCTGCTTTGTCTTAACAAAGACGTAGACAGGTGTACCACATATTGGGCATGAACCCTTTAGGGCCTTCCTTCCATTCTTTAGAGTTACTTCCTGGGGGTTCTTAAGCTCTACCTTCTTCCTACACTTAACACAGAACCCAGTTACCACTAGCTGCACCCGTATCTATTTAGAGGTAGAAGGTAAATAAACCTAGCGTATATGAATCCGTGGGGAGCCAGCCGTGGACCTATCAGCAGCGTCTAATGCCAGTATTACCGTCCAGACCTTTATTAATGAGGTCCTCCTGCATCTCTAAATTATTTTTTGAATTAGTGATATATAGGTGGTGATTAATCGAATGTCCGGCGATTTCAGGGTAAGGGATGTAAGCCTAGCGCCTAAGGGCAGGCTTCAAATAGAGTGGGCTGAGAGCAGGATGCCTGTTCTCAGACTTATTAGCGATGAGTTCATCAGGTCTAAACCCCTTAGCGGGATTAAAATATCTGCTGTACTTCATGTAACTAAGGAGACCGCGGTCTTAGTTAAGACTTTAATTGCCGGCGGTGCTGATGTGTGGTTAGCTGGCAGTAATCCGCTATCGACGCAGGATGAGGTAGCTGCCGCACTCGTTGATGAGGGCGCTCACGTATTTGCATGGAGGGGTGAGAGCAGAGATGAGTATTACTGGTGTATCGAGAGGATATCTGAGGTAATGCCTAATATAATCATAGATGATGGAGGTGATTTACATGCGTACATACATGCTAAGGAATTATTTAAGGAATTAATAGGAGGTACTGAGGAAACAACCACAGGAGTTCAGAGGTTGAGGATCTTAGAGAAGGAGGGTAGGTTAAAATATCCCGTGATAGCTGTTAACGACTCATACACTAAGTACTTATTTGACAATAGATATGGGACAGGCCAATCAACCATCGACGGACTACTAAGAGCTACGAACATACTGGTGGCAGGGAAGGTGGCTGTCGTCGCGGGGTATGGATGGGTCGGTAGAGGCATAGCTACTAGGTTGAGAGGAATGGGTGCGAGGGTGATCATAACCGAGGTCGATCCTATAAAGGCTTTAGAGGCAGTTATGGACGGCTTTGATGTGATGCCCATGAGTAAGGCTTGCGAAGTAGGTGACATATTCATTACAGCTACTGGAAACATCAACGTTATTAGGGCTGAGCACATGATTAAAATGAAGGATGGAGCACTTCTAGCTAATTCAGGACACTTTAACGTAGAGATAAATATTGATGATCTAGAATCGCTTGCGACCAGTAAGAGGAGGGTTAGAGAGCACGTAACTGAGTACCTACTTAGAAATGGTAAGAGGGTTTACCTGCTTGCCGAGGGTAGATTACTTAACTTGGTGGCCGCTGAAGGCCATCCAAGCGAGGTGATGGACTTAAGCTTCTCAAACCAGGCATATGCAGTTAAATACCTCGTGGAGAACAAGGGTAAGTTGAGGAATGCCGTCTATAAGTTACCTGATGAGCTAGATAGGGCAATTGCTAGGTTGAAGTTGAGGAGCATGGGTATAGAGATAGATGAATTAAGTGAGGAGCAAATAAAATACTTAAGTAGTTGGGAGCTAGGTACTTAAAAACGATAAAATAAAATAAGATTTGTTTTTAAGCTATAACACGAACTTCAATCAAAGCTGTCTACGCATACTTTTAGGCATGCATCAGAACATGTTAGGAATTCATTAATGTCTCTATCGAGGCATCTCTCTATGCATGCATCTTCGCAGACCTGAATGTTGGAGCTGGCAATACACCCCACCAACGTTTAAACACTTCTATAAGGTAATTTATAAGCTTTACTTTAAGGTAGTTATTAGGTGATTCGATGGGCAATACGTACAGCGATCTACGCATAGGTGATGTGATGAAGATATGGTTTGAGTATGATAAGCAGAACGACATACTCTACATAAACTTCGGATACGACGTCGAGGATGCCGATGAATCCATACTTACAGACAATGAAGTAGTCGTTAGAATTAAGGACGGCAAAGTAGTTAGTCTAACAGTCTTTGACTTCAGCAAGAAGGTGGATCTTGAGTAGTGATTTAATGCTAGTAGTATTTTATGGTACCGGTAAGGGTAAGACCACCGCGGCCTTAGGAACGTTATTTAGGTTCCTAGGTTATGATGGTAGTGCGTTAGTCCTTCAATTCATGAAGGACTGCAGTAGTGGTGAGTATGAGCTCTATAGGAAGTTAGTTAGATACGGATTTAAAGTCAAGTGGTACTGCCTTGGTACAAATGAATTTGTAGACCCCTACGATCTAGGTAATGAGGTAGCATCATTGGTTATGGCTAAAAGCGTAGGCTTCCTGCTACATGTCTTCCCAGACGTATTTAATGAGCTTAAACCTAGATTAGTGTTATTTGACGAATTAGGTCTAGCAGTACATATGTCCATCATACCGACCGAAATAGCATTAAAAACATTAACTGCCTTTCAAGGCAGTAGCGAATACCACGCAATAGTTACAGGCAGGTACGTGCCCAAGGAGTTAAAAGAAGTAGCGGATTTAATCACCAAGTTTAGTGAAGTAAAGCACTATTTCAGGGAAGGCCATGTGAACATTAGAGGACTTGATGTATAAATTAGATCTGATTTAGAAATCGAATCCTGCGGTAGTTAAGTTTTTAAGTACGTACTTAATAGTTTAGGGTATGGTGGTCATCATTAATACTACCTGTGCTTGATTTAAAATACGTGGATAACGTATTCACCATAAAGGTAGCTCGAGCTAAAATAGGCATTGGTTCTACCAATGAAGTTACTTGCGAATTAAGGAGGAGATCCTCCAAGAAGGTATTGATAGTATGTGGTGAAAACCTATATAAGAGGACTGGAGTGGTAAGTAATGTAGTTAAACTATTAAAGTCCGAAGGAGTAGATGCATATGTATGGAGCGGGGTCATACCTGAACCGACGTTGGATTCTATATTTGAAGGCGTTAAATACGCTATGGACATAATGCCGGATACCATAATAGGGATTGGTGGTGGGTCAGCCATAGATAGCGCTAAATTAATTAACCTATACTTGACTTACCCGGCGTCAGACCCCCTAGAATACATACCACATCCAGTTGGTAGAGGGAAGCCTATACCAGGACCTTTAAAACCACTAATAGCCATACCGACTACAGCAGGCAGCGGTAGCGAGACGACTCCAACAGCGGTCATCAGCGTTAAGGAATATGAAGTTAAATTCGGAATAACTAATGAGTACTTAATGCCTTCACTAGCTATCGTAGATCCCCTCAATACGTTATCCATGCCCCAACATGTGACCGCATCAACAGGCTTAGATGCATTAATGCATGCCATTGAGGCCTACACCGCGAGGACGTATTCAACTAGGCAGAGGCCTGATGACGTGTGTTTAAGGCCAGCTTACGTAGGCTCTAACCCATTCACTGATGCGTTGGCTGAGAAATCAATTGAATTGATCAGTAAGTACCTTAGAAGGGCTTACAATAATGGGCTCGACCTGGAGGCCAGGTACTGGATGTCCCTTGCATCGTATTTAGCTGGTATAGCCTTAGGTAATGCAGGGACCCACATATCCCATGCGATCTCATTAGTCCTAGGCGGGATTACTAATGCTCCTCACGGAGTGTGTGCAGCCTTAACTGCCCCAGCATTACTTGACGTACTGGCTAATGTAATACCTGAGAGGGTGGCCAGGATATATGAGTTACTAGGCGGTAACGAGGGAGGGAGTGTTAAGGAAAAGGCGCTTAGAGCTTCAAACATGGTTAAGGAATTGATGTCGGAGCTCGAGGTACCTAACGGGCTTCTTGAATTAGGGATTAAGGAGGAGCAAATACCATTGATAGCCGAACGGACATTAATGATGCGTAGGCTACTTGCCCAAAGCCCGATAGAGGTATCTAAGGGAGTAATTGAAAAAATATTGAGGAAGTCATTAAGTCTATGGTGACCTCACGGGCCTATTGAAATGCCGCCATCTACGTTAATTACCTGCCCGGTAATGTAGTTTGAGTCGTCAGATGCTAGAAATACTGCGACCTTAGCTACCTCATCAGGCCTACCTAACCTACTTAAGGGTATTTTCTGGATAAACGACTTCTTAACCTCATCAGGCCACGGCGCAGTCATAGGCGTATCTATGACGCCTGGAGCTATGGCATTAACTAATATGCCGTACTTAGCCAACCTCTTAGCTAATGATTTAGTGAAGCATATTAACCCCGCCTTGGAGACGGCGTAGTCAACGCCAGCGAAGATGCCGCCGACGTGTGCTGCGAGGGATGACATATTAATTATCTTGCCATGCCCTTGATTCTTCATATACTTAACTACTTCCTTAGTTAGGAATACAGCTGCCTTTAAATTTACACTCATAACCTTATCCCACTGCTCCTCGGTTAGGTCCTCAAATGGAGTTGATGAGAATATGCCGGCATTGTTTACTAGTATGTCTATTCTCCCGTGTTTCTCTACTACCTTACCTACTGCCCTTACTACTTCTTCCTTGTTCGTTATGTCTACCCTAAGTCCCATTACGTCCCCTAGCCTGCTTAGCTCACTCACAGTCCTGCTCAGCTCCTCCTGGAGCACGTCTAGTATAACTACCTTAGCGCCCTCCTTGAGGAACTCCTCAGCAATAGCCCTCCCAATCCCCCTAGCGCCGCCGGTAATCAACGCAACACGACCAGCTAACCTCACGTTAAGTTCCCAATTTAGATGTAACTTTAAGGTTAATGAAGTTTATCAATAATGCTTAAGAGCTCTCATAAGCAATTAGTCAACGGTGATGACGCACGAGCTTAATGACCGGTGATTTATAGCAAACCGTCTGATGGTGATCTTAATGTTAAGACATCCAATGGATCACGACATCGTCGAAGATATTAATAATAGAATTTATGTCGTTGTAGGTAATCAGCACCCCCCCAACGGATTAATAGCCTACCTGAAATACATCCCCGGAAATGGTGCTGGCATATGGGTGCGGCAGGGAATGCCTTTCAAGAGGGTGTTAAAGGCTTATGGGGTTAAGAGTCTCCATACATACTTACCGAGGCACCAGGAATTCGTATACGACCCCGTGCTGAATAGCTATGTACCGATGGTGAACAAGTCATCAATACTTAAGTACTACTACCCAGAAATAAGGCTCCATGAGATATTATCTAGGGTCGATGATGAATTAGAGTTCTCGGTGATAGAATTCATCGATATCCTAAGAAAACATAGCAGATTAAGCGTCAACGATTTAGGGATAACCGGTTCGCTTTTAACGAAGACCCATAACGTTAACGTATCTGACGTGGATATGGTTATATATGGATGTAATAACGCCTTAGAATTCATGGACTGTGTAAGCTACTTCGATAAGGCTAAGTTAACCTATGAGGATCTAGTAAAACAATCTAATACGTATGGCTTAGACGTAGATACGTTGGCGAGGATTAACCCACCATATAAGAGGATATTAGTTAGAGGTAAGGAGGTTAACGTGATCTTTGTTGATAATTCCCCGCCGCCTAGATATGGGTCAAGGATCTACGTTAACTTAGGGGTCATGGAAGTAGTGGCTGAGGTGATTGGAGGGAATTGCAGATCCTTAATGTATCCAAGCATAGCCGAGGTAAGTAGAATTAAGGACGTCATCCTCGGTGATAGCTCTCTAGCACGATTAATTAAATACGTGGTTAGCTATGAGGGGTTGTATTCATATCAATTATTTTTAGGAGGGAATTTAAGGATTAGAGGATTAATTCAAATGGTGATCCCGGACCATGAGTACCAATTGCTTGTAGGCGGCATCGAGGAACCAGGCTACGTAATACCAAGGGACTAGCCCTTGTTGACTGTTTTAAGTTCCATAATAAGGTCTATAAGCGTTAGTATTGAATCCCTTATCTGAAGCGGGAAGTCCAGGATGCGGAGGTCTCCCCACGGCGATGAACCCGAGGCTCCGACGGAGGAGCTGCGGTCTTGGTCGCCC
>JAGDWE010000077.1 GCA_023255965.1 Desulfurococcales archaeon
AAAAGGAACGAGCCCAATGGTCATGAAGTCGGCTGCAGCCCTCACCTTCCTTCCCAGCTCCCCGCTCGAGCCTTCACATCTACTGCATACTCAAACACCACCTGCATCGAGGGCATTTACAGCTGGGAGCCTCGTCCTTTAGGGCGGGAGGAGGTCAGAGGAATCCAAGGTTAGGACTTATTTATGGAGTAGCCGTGAATGCCCGAAGTGCTTTAGGGCCAGCAGCAATACTATTAGCCCTTGAATACGGACTAACAACCATTAAAGCGCACAGCACGGCTATGCCGTTATCAGTATTGACATCCGCATTAACACCGCTACTACTCTGCACCATCTACGGCCGGACGCGTATTTAGCTGGTGTAGCATTAAACGAATTTTACCACTAGAATACCGTGAGTTCGTGGGGTCTGAATTGAGCAAGTTCGTAGTTGCAGTAGATGTAGGTGCAACGAACCTAAGGGCCTCGATATTCACATTGGACGGAGGTCAGCTTAAGACGTTAACCGTTAGAACCCCCACCGAAGGCCATAGGGACACCATAGCCGAGCTCATATATGAGCTGGTTATTAAGTTAGTTGATGATTTGGGTTTAAGCCTTAAGGAATTGCAGGGCATTGGAGTAGGTAGTATAGGACCCCTCAACATTAGGGCTGGGGAAGTGGTTAACACTCCCAACCTCCCCATCAAGAACTTCAGGTTAAGGAAGCCGTTAATCGAGCTCTTCAACACTAGTAGAGTTTATGTGGTTAATGACTGCGTAGCGGCAGTATGGGGTGAGAGGAACTTCGGCCTAGGTATTGGAGTAAGCAATTTAGTGTACCTAACAATAAGCACTGGCGTAGGTGCTGGCGTGATAGTAGATGGTAACTTACTCCTAGGTAAGGACGGTAATGCCCATGAAGTAGGCCATCTAGTGGTTAGGTACGATGGTATTAGATGTGGATGTGGCGGTATAGGTCATTGGGAGGCCTACGTATCAGGTAACGCCATACCTAAGTATGTAAGGTACTACGTAAGTACCGTAGGATATAGGCGTAGGTCACGCGTAAGCGAGCTGCTAGATCATGGTGACGTAAGTCCTGAGGAATTCTTTAAGTTGGTTAGGGACGGTGATGAACTAGCTGTGGAAATATGTAACACCTTATGCGTTATTAACGCGGCCGGACTAGCTAGCGTGATAAATGCTTACGACCCAGAGCTAATTAGCGTAGGGGGGTCTGTAGCGCTAAACAACTACGACCTAATAATAGAGCCCTCAACTAAGTACCTAAGTAACTATGTAATTAATAGAGTTCCCCGGATAGCTCCAACGGCGTTTGGGAAGGACTCGGTACTAGTTGGTGCTGCATCGTTAGTTATAAACCCCCCTAAAGAGCTATTAAGGATCTACGGCGAATCCGCTTAAATACCGGCCTATGCGATTTAGTTACAGGTGGTTAAATGATTAGTAGGGAGGAAGCAATTAACTTGCTTCATAAGTACCTCTCAAACGATAGGAACCTAAAACACTGCCTAGCCGTTGAAGCAATTATGAGAGCATTAGCGCGTAGGTTGGGTGAGGATGAAGTACTATGGGGCTTAGTTGGCCTACTTCATGATATAGATTACGAGCTGGTTGGTAGGGACTTAAGTAGGCATGGACTAGTCGCAGCCGAGTTATTGAGGGGACTGCTTCCCAGCGATGCGCTAGATGCTATTGGGGCACATAATGAACTAACTGGTAAGGCCTTGGATACCAAATTAGCCTACGCACTTAAGGCGTCAGACCACATATCGGGGTTAATAATTGCTACAGCGCTCGTTATGCCTAATAAGAGGTTAAGTGAGGTTAAGGCTGAGACGGTTATTAAGAAATTTAGGCAGAAGGACTTCGCCAAGGGCGTTAACAGGGATAAAATACTTCTATGCGGGAAGTTAGGATTAAGTCTAGAGGAATTCGTCGAGGTATCGCTTAATGCGCTTAAGGAAGTAAGTAGCGAATTAGGGCTCTAATCAATAAGCTGGCTTAAAGTACCTACTCAGACCTCCTTCACTACCCTCCCACACCACCCTATAGCCGTCGCCTTCATGCAGGTAGAGGGCTATCTGAGGATACAGCAATTTAACTTTCTTCAACACCTTTAAGTCGTCATCATGGTATTCAACTATGTTAAGCCCGCTCTCAAGCGCCCTCTTAATTAATTCTACCTTAATTACATCTGATGGTCTATAGTCGTTATCCTTCCTCATATAACATATTAGCGGTCTAAAGCCGTAATACCTGGATATCTGCTCTAATGTGAGGTTATATAGCCTACGGGGCCTACCGCTTATTATCACTATCTTACCCTCCCTAATTCTACAGCTAATTAACTCGTAGACCGCCTCCCTAGGCTTATCTAAATGAATTAACTCTTCATTAAAGAACTCATCCCAGAAATTGGTTCCCCTATACACCGACCTCTCCCTAGCTACGTTTAATCTAGCGCTTACGTCGAATAAGACGCCGTCGACGTCGAAGGCGAAGCACTTCATTTGGCGCCTAGACCAATTAACTTACGTACTTAATTAAGTTTTAAATATTGGAGGATCATTATTCTGTATGGTGATAACGTGAGTAGGGATCAGGCGATGGGATTAGGGCTCGTACTTATTTCGGTAATAGTCATCCTGGTCTACGGTTGGTTGGTGTTCTTAAGCGATTTCGCCATAATCGTCCTTAAGTTAACGGGCTTCATAGCTGTGGCAGGCATCTTCGGGATTATCGCATGGATTGGATATACCTTAGCTACGACGCCGCCGCCGAAACCCATCGAGGAAATAGAGAAGGAGATTGAGGAGGAGCTTAAGAGGTTAGAGAGTAGTGAGAAAGTAGGCAGGGAGGTAGGGCAGGCGACTTCATCCAGCTAACGACTTAACTACCCAAGGATGGACGTTCCCTTCAACATCGACTCAGCTACGAGTCCCCGGTAAATACCTCTAGGCTTTTTAAATGCATCACGTACGACTAGGTCGTAGGGCTCTAAAGGTATTTCACGATTAAGCACTTATACGTCGTGGACGGTGGTAATTACGGATGTAGGCCTGAGTAGATGGAGGAGCTCCGGTCACTAAGGGCAGGAGGAGGTCTGTTCCAACATCCATCCTAACATCAAACAGTAGGTGCTTGATTAGCGTATTTGAGGACGTAGGATGCTTAACTCAAGCACTGTTAGGGCGGCACTCAATAGGCAATATGCATTTGTTGGGGGGCCGTAGGGCGAGAAGTACCTATGCACCTCACCGCTCGCACCTCCCTTAGATGACATATAGTAAAGATGGTCGCTAGTGCTTAAATACCTCCATATACGAATCAGCTCATCATCGCCGAGGTCCTTAAGCAATTTAAGTAATGATTTATGTCTATTGAATATTGTCCTTTGCTCTTCACTACCTAGCCAGGCACTTAAATCCTTCTCAACATCTGCCCAACTAATGGTTTCATCAACAGGTACCTTAAATGAGTCCACGGGATCAAATAAGCTGATGGCCTCCGAAACAGATAGCGCCTGAATCCCCTCTTTAGCCATTAATTTAAATAAATGAGCTAAGAAGTCGAATATCCCGGTATCAGCGCTGTGGTGCTCACCAAATGTTTCATAGTCCATGGCTATGACTATTAAATCTCCTGGCGACCTAAGCAACCAATCTACGTACTTATCCGCGAATAACGGGTACTGATCCCATGATTTATTACTAAATCTAAACGCTATGTCATCGCTTAACCTATAGTTCCTGGTAAGTACCTTAATACCACATGAAGCGGAGTAAACGTGATTAGGGCTCCTACCGTTTAATATGCGGTCGACTCCCTCGGTAAATACCGCATTAAAGCCGAGGTCACGTACCACCTCAGCAATTAATTCATTATAGATCATCTCGGTATTAACGAAGGCAGCGACCTTAGTATTAAATAGCTCCTGTATGTTGCGTACCTGCTTCATAACCTGGTATGTGAATTCCGATGGATCATCATATAGCGAGACTAAGCTATGGTAGTATGGCTCTGCAACGACCTCAGCTAGTTCAAGATATACCAATTCCTTAAATAACTCAACGACTTCAGGCATGTGGTTAATTAGTTGCTCAAGTAAGGTGCCCGAGAAACTAAAGTTAACTTTATGGAAGCCGTTGAACTCCCTCAGGGAATTGATTAACAACTTAGTGGCCGGTATGTAGCATCTGCTACTAACCTTCCTAAGTATCTCCTCATTTAATCTACTATTGAATAGTAGATCCTGTAGGCCGCCGTAGTTTAGATTGGCCACCTCGTTAAGCAGGCCATTAGTGAATCCAGTCCTCAGCCTATATGGCTGATGCACCTCGAAGAGCATCAAAACGTATTTAACCATCACACCACCTACGGCACATTAAGTTAGTATGGAGTCCTTAATAGCCGTAGATCCAGGTATGATTTTATGAGGCCATATCTTAGAATTCGTTATTATTGAGCCGTCCCCTACCACTACGCCATTCCCCAGCACGCTGTCCCTAACCACAACGTTATCCCCTATCACTGCATGCCTACCGATAATGCTATTAACGATCACAACGTTGCTTCCTATGTTACATCTATCCATAATCACGGAGTCCTCAATGAGCGATTCATTGCCCACAATTACGTAGTGGTCGATCACGGAGTTAACGACCCTCACCTTCCTACCTAGGAATATATGTCTACCCAGTAGTACGTCGCCCTCAATACTTAAGTCGTTGGACCTCAGCCTATCAATTATCGACCTATGAAGAGCCTTGGACATCAACGTCTTACCCATGAACTTAATTCCATTATATGTTGTGGAGACCTCCAACTCCTCATTACTTAAACTCCTAAGCAGGTACTTACAGGCCTCTAAGTAGCTCTCCGGGGTACCTACATCAAACCAGTAGCTCCTAGTGATGTAGCCGTATATCGGGTACTTACACTTAATTAAAGCCGGTATCACGTGTCTACCGAAGTCTAAGTTGCCTGAGTCGTATAGGGATCTACCTACATCCGTATTAAAGAAGTCCCTGAACTCAGGTGATAGCAGGTATATACCGGTATTTATTAGGTTAGATGGTGCCTCAGATGGGTTAGTGGGCTTCTCGATGAAGCCCTCTATGAGGCCTCCATCACCTAGTTTAGCAACCCCGTACAACCTTAACCTACTTAGGTCCTCCAACTCCCTTAAGACTATGGTCATGTACGCGTCTTTACTGACGTGGTAGTTCCATAGATCGCTTAATGATATATCGAAGACTATATCGCCTTGGACTACTAGTACCGGGTCACGTAGGTCGTAGTACTCCATTACTATCTTCACTGACTCGGCATTCCCCCTAGTGACTACGTTAGGTTGATACCTAATCCTAACTTCCTCATACGTTAGCCCTAGTTTATGGGTAACCCCCTCGCCGCTCCCTAGGTGATCGAATAATCCAATGTAATTGACGTAGCCGCTGACCCCTAAGTAGAATTCCCTAATGCCCTGCCTTGCGAGCTTCATGATCGTAAAATCTATTAGAGGCCTATTTAAGAATCTAATCATAGCTTTAGATGTATCAACAGTTAATGGGTATAGCCTTGTGCCTAGGCCTCCTAACGGGATTATTGCCTTATTTAAAACTAGACCAACAATATGTGATTTCCCGTAATTATCGATGCTTAGCAAGCATATTAATCTTTACCTTAATTAACTATTTAAGTAATTTAAACTCATATTTAACGCTGTAAGTTAGTTTTAGGGGATTCATAGGAGGGTACCTGAATCCATCAAGAGAGCCTGGATCCTTACGTTCGAGCTTGAAGGAGTTGTTAGGCTAGGCGGCTTGGGGGTCGCCGTGAGTAAGTACGTGAAGGCACTATCTAAAATGGGTGTTGAGGTAACGGTCTTCCTCCCCTCCCATGGAAGGCATCTCTCGGAGGACTTTAGAAGGGCGTTTAATTTAAGGCACTTAGAGTGGTTTAAGGTTCGTGGATTTAGGAGGGGCGTTGATGGGAGGCAATACTGGTACTTCATAGGCGCTGAGGAAGGGTTCATAGACAACATCAGGTTCATAATGTTTAAGGGACTCGATTACGATACGGGTAGATACTTGGATCAGTGGGACATATACTCCGAGCTGCCCGAAAAGGCATCACTATACGCTAGGGCACTTAAGCATTGGGTTGACCTAACCGGTGATGTGCCGGACTTGATACACTCTAACGACTGGACGAGCGGCCTAGCGGGGGTCCTACTTAAGGTGTATTTAGAGAGCAGGGGGTGGGCTGTTCCATACGTGCACTCGCTTCACCTACTATCATCGCCATCATTCCCATGGCACTATGCATCAAGCGATTGGAGCGGCATAGATGATGTGCTGCATAGGCTCTGGGTTGGTCATAGGCACGAATTACGCAGCGTTAAATCCGTTTGGGATTCGGTGTACGGTAACGTAGATCACTTCACAGCCCTTGAAGCAGATGCATTGGCATTTACGAGTTACGGATACCTAAATGAGGTCTTAGATAAGTTCGGTAGGTGGTTAGAGCCTAAGTCGTGCATTGTACATAACGTAACCGATTGGAGTGTCGGTGAGGTTAGGGAGCTGGCTAGCAGGTACTTTAACACCGATGTGAGGAGCATCTTAAAATACTACGTAATTGATTATATGAATAATGCTAACGTAGGTAAGTACGGTTACTTAAGGGATATAAAGCTGCTTACCATATCGTCTGGTAGGTTGACGGCTCAGAAAGGCTTTGACATGCTAATTAAGGCCTTATCAAATATGGATAGGGATATAGGCTTACTCGTATGTGGCATTAGCGTGGGGGACGCCGAGTTTGAGCGGAGGATTAAGGAGCTAGCTAACTTATTTCCGGGCAGGGTCTTAATACTATTTAATCAAATGCCCCTAGACATAGTTAAAATCGCAGTCTATTCGTCCAACGTATTCGTGGTTCCCTCCAGGTATGAGCCGTTCGGTATGGTGTCTATAGAGGCTCAGGCCGTAGGAACCCCTGTAGTGGTAAGCAACGTTGGCGGGCTCCCCGAGACGGTCCTGGATCTAAGGCGTAGTATTGAGGGGAGCGGGCTAATAGTTGATGTATGGAACGAATGGGAGCTAAGCAAGGCCGTTGAATCGCTAGCCTACATAACCGAGTCTGAGGACAGCGGCAACCGCGATCTAGTATGGAGGGTAAGCATTGACTGGCTTAGGGACCTAGCACTAAGGGGCGATGTACACATCAGGCTCAACGCGATTAAGTGGGTCAACAGTAGATTTAGGGAGGACAGCCTCGTGAAGGAGCTTACTGCGTGCTACGAGAAGGCGAGGCTATACGCCTACTATAGGTCGATATCTTAGGGCGAACAAATTGAGGCTCCCAACCTATAGGTTTAAACCGAGGTACGGTCCTGAGTGGGGCTCAGGCGGCATATTCGGCCTTAAGTACCATAGGGGGACGCTATACTTCACTCTAGCGTTTGAGGCCGAGGCATACTTCATCAAGGACGGCGCTGTGAGGGTCTACGATTACGGGCTAGTTGGGCCTGGGCCCAGGTCTGGTGGTGATACATATAATGCCGTGGAGGCGGTGGACAATAAGATATACTTCGGTGGCTGGGTCCACGCGCCAGCCTCATATAAGGTTATGGATAACTACGTGGAGGTCGACTTCAGGAACAAGTACTCACACATGCACTCATACGATGTAGATGATGATAGGGTGTCGTTGATGTGGAAGGAGTCTGCTGGATTGGAGAACGAGTGGGTTGGCGAGGTCTCCTCCATCACCTTCGACCCCTTAAACACCAGGCTGCTCATCTCTAGAGCTGACGGCAGTAGGTCCTTAGGGGTCTACGCCGTGGGGCTAGGCGGCAACAGGCTGGAGTTGCTTAGCGATAAGCCGAGCCTCAAGGGGGCGTTGGTCGGCGACATGGCTTGCTTCGACATCTCCATGGGCATCGACGGCATATCCGGCATCCAATGTTTGGACCTAGTTAGGGGCAGGTGGAATCTTAGGTACTTACCCAGCGATCTAAAGGACATATCGGTCGATGGCTGGGAGGTGGTGAGGCCCCTAATGGTCGGCAGCATGGCCTCCGCGTACGGCAGGCTGTTCATATTCGTGAGGGGAGGGGTGATCATATGGGATCCAACTGAGGATGTAGGCAACGACCTGAGCTTCGTTAGGCTGTACGACTTCAACTACAAGGACTACGGGCCCCTGAGAACCAACCACCTAGTGGTTGGAGGCGGGATCCTAATACCGTTCAACTCGTACGTCCACGGAATTCTCAGGCCCATAAAGCCCGAGCTCAAGAGCGTAGCTAGGGTGGTCAACTACGTACCAACGAGCTCATACTTGATCTACGTGACGCCTCCTTCAGCTAAGGTCGTAGCTAGCTTAGGGGCTAGGGTAACGTCCATAGAGCACGTAGGCAGCAAGCTACTAATAGCAGCCAATACGGCGGCCAACTTGGGGAGCTACGATGCAACGCCCTTCGACGTAGGCGAGAGGGACCTAATAAGCGTGGACATAGATACGGTGCTATCTAATAGACCTAGCTCAGACGTCATTAAGGTCCTAGGCAAGGACGTAGGCAATAGGGCGTGGGGAGGCATACCGCTCAACAACTACAAGGAAGCACGTATGTACGTAAACGCTAGCAAGAGCAACGTGCTCAAGGTATGTGAGTACGATTTAGGGCTGCCTCCAAGCACGCTTAGCGCTGATGCATTGGGCATAGACGTAGGTAGGAATTACGTCGACTTAAGCAATTATGCAGGCATAGTCTCGTTTAAACTGCTTGAGGAGGACCCGAAGGCAGTGATCTACCTACTCCTACGGAACTAATAGTTAGCTGCATATGGCCTCCCCAACCTGGCATGAATTGGATGGCGAGGGCCTTTCTAGCCCCCATGAATTAGTTCACCTGCTATGCTGTTCCTCGAGAACCGTTTTAATGGGCTGCCATTAACTTATCGTAAAGGAGGTGTGGCTTTGGTTAAAGTATCGAAAATTTAAGAGATGTAATGGTCTCCGTAGCTTAGCCCGGCAGAGCGCCGACCCCGTAAGCCGGAGGTTACGGATTCGAGATCCTGCCGGTGACCCCTCTATTAATGGACTTGTAAGATGTAGTTCCACCAACGAAATCAAATCTCCCAGCGAAGCTTAATGGAGACGGCCGATACTACTTAGGTAGAATTTAACCCTAAGTACGGAGCCCTTGCTTGATCCAGCGATGCGGTTTGATTCATTGCCTATTGCTAACAACTTTCTTAGATTCCTCAATACAATACCGAGCTACCTCTTCTAGATAAGGTATCTCGCGAATCCACATCTTCACGAGGGTGCTTTCACCGCCTCTATTGAGCGCCGAAATCACGTTGTCAGCCACTATAATCGCTCCTGCTACTGACGCTATAAGCTTCATATCATTAATATCAACTTTACTACTAGCTAAGTTAGTGCTCAGAACATTGATCTCTCTATTAGATCGCCTCTTCAGCTCCTCAACAGCCCTGAGCATCAGCTCCGAGTACTCCTTGCTGATAAATTCCCTCTCAACACCCACGCTTAGTAACCGTTGGATCCAGTCTTCATTCAACCCACGAACCACCAATGCTATCTCCCTCTGCACTCTTGAGCCTTCACTGTAGAACTGGGGCTGTTGAGCCTCTAACGTCGACTTCATCGCCTGATGATGTCTCAGCGCGATGTAGGATGCTAGTTGAAGCGTCCTGTTGTCGCTTTTCCCCATAATATAAGATAAATACAGCACTAGTGACGACACAAGGTGATGTAGCCGGAAGGACATCGTATCAACATCTTTCTTCGAAGTTCTATAGTAGTAATCAGAAGCCTTACCTACATCATGCAGATACGCAGAAATTTTGAGTAAGTCTACTGACCTCGTGCCAAAGGTCTTATTGAGCCTCTCACCAAAAACCATTAAAGCTAAACGCGCTGTTGCAAGAGAGTGTTCTAATAGTCCCTCACAGAATATCCTACCCCCCTCGACTCTGTAGTATGCGTATGGCGGGCCGCTACATGTGGACATCGTAAAACGCCCCTAGTTCGCTATCATAACACTCGCTTTCCAGAGGTACATAGAAGTCCCTCATCGACACTCTTTTACCTACTTTCTTCATAACGCTATTGTGAATTCTTTTCAGGACCTCGAAAGGTGACATCCATTGCTGTAGTTCCACTGAAACATCGATCATTCCGTCGGCCGTCTCAACTTTAAAGAGCAGGTTACCTTCATTCAGACCCTCTATACATTTTCGTTTATGCTTCCGCAGCTTAGCAATTAAGTTTAGTAATCTGCTCAGCTCCGCTGTTACAAAATTGTCTTTGTCATTTTCGGGGACGAGCTTTATTAGCGTAGTCTTGGCGAGCTCTTTTTCAAGAATTCCCTCTAGAATCTTCAGCATACTCAAGGAGGGTATATCCAGGGAGAGGGCGCTTTTAAGAGCCGTAATAACCGTCGAGCTTTGGTAAGGAAGATGGACATGGCTGTATACTTCTTCCATGATGTTTGTGAAGCTATGCTTGGGCGTATTGCTCCAGTCCTTGGCATCCTCCAATAACCTCCAATCCAGCGACTTACTCGAATTTCTAAGATATCGCTTGAGACTATCAAGCGTTTTCTCTACTAGCTCTTTGTCGTAGACGCCCTCATAAGCACCATCTTCAATTATGTATACATCTACGCCATCTTCTCTACAGGCTTCAGCAGTCTTGCTCCTACAAAGCCTACCAGCACGCTGGGCAATATTCTCTATTGGTGCAATATCTGTCACCAACGCATGCGCTTCCGCTTCAACGCCTACCTCCATTACTTGCGTTGCAATAATAGCACCTGATTTCTTACCTTCTATTACCTTCTTGATGGCTTCAACCTTGTTCTCTCTGTCCTTAGCACCTATCCAGCCGTGTAAAAGTATTGTCTGAGGGCAAAT
>JAGDWE010000053.1 GCA_023255965.1 Desulfurococcales archaeon
GCAGGGCTTATAAACCTTCATCCCGCCTTGAAAGACGAGGCTTTTAATTGTAATTCGATTTTCCAATTATCTTGGCTACCCCGGTTTCTGCGGACATGAATTCGTCCTACCTACGTACTTACTCAGCAATCCTGTAGTGAATAGCAGCTTGCATGGCCCCGCCCGTCACCTAAGGCTCGTTAGTCCTAAAGTACCTACACAACCCTGAGCTTAAAATATATCAAATTACGTTTAAATTGGCTGGAGGGGCTGAATACATCATCCAGACGACGACCTCGTTTTACGGGTTTAAGCTTCTATGTTAGGATATTTGTGGTAGCAAAGGGGTCACTAGTTACTTAGGAGCACGCTTATGCGGAGTTCAGGTCTGACATTAGTTTATAGTAATTGGGGTCATCCCTCCCGCACCTCATCCAGCTTGGAGGCATTCACGTCAATGCCAGCGTAGAGCCTACCCTAGTTCATTTCGTACTCGACTGGTGCCTGTAGTAGAAGGATACTGGAATGATTAGTTGCACATGCCTTGAATCCGGATAATTCCCTTCCTAGCACCGTAATCCCTGATATCAGTCCAACCGCGTGCTCTTGCTTCTCCTCTAGCATCTTCTCAATTAATTTCCCGTACCTCTTTGGAATGGCGGGTTTGATGATCGCCTCATCAGATCCGCTGTGGTAATCTACGGTTGTGGCATGAAATGCTCTGCCCTGCTTAGAGTTATGTTCCGCTGGGAGCTCTCCGTCTTATTGGAGCATGATCTAATCCCCTAGCTCGATCTCCCGGAGTTCGCCCCGAGCTCTCTACAAGGCTCGTAGGCCCCATAATCGACGCCACGAGCCATCAGCGTATCCCCGGTTTGGTGTCACACCATAAGCCTCCCTCCTGAAGGAGCTCTTCTACCTGATGTCAGAAGGGTGATAATTAAAGAGCGTTAACAAAACGCTCTCGGCGAGCTGTGGTACCCTAGAACTTTATGTAGTACTACATGTTCTATAGATACATGCTCAATCGACCTAGACTACCTACTACATACCTGCGCGGTTATGAAAGCCTCTATAGAAACGCCAATAAGATGCGTCGATGAAGTAAGGAAGGTGAAGCTAGTTAAAAAGCTTCATGAGTGGGGAATACTAGGGGAAGCAGACTGCTAGGCCCCTAATCCCACGTCAATAATCATTGCTAGGATTGCTGGACAATGTCTGCTCCTAAATGCTTTTAGGTAGCATTTACCGTAATACTTAATAACTCATACTAATTTAAAGCATGTTGATCCAGATTGAGCCATGCACGTGTTGAATCCATTAAGGAGGAATCCATAAACCGCATTACCAAGGATCTAAATAAGTACGTCCGCATCCTGAAGGAATTGGTGAGCTACAGGTCCGTGACTTCTTGGGGGTTAGACGAGGTGAGGGACTGCGCTAGCTATTTGTCCGACCTACTGAAGGAGAGGGGGTTTAAGGTGTCAGTTAAGAGTTATGGTGGTGCTCCAGTAGTTTTAGCTGAGGTTGGATCAGGTAGTAAGTCATTTATCATGTATAATCACTACGATGTACAGCCTACTGACCCATTAGATCTCTGGAGGTCGGATCCCTTCAACCTTGATGCTAGGGATGGATTGCTCGTCGGCCGTGGTGTCGCGGATAATAAGGGCAATATAGTTGCTAGGATAGCAGCTGTAGACTCACTACTTGATTACCTAGACGTACTGGATCTAAGGGTTAAATTCTTAATTGAGGGCGAGGAAGAGGTGGGGTCACCTACTCTCGCTAAGGTGGTTGAGGATAACTTAAGTTGGATCCGTGCTGATGGAGGTATTTGGGAGTCAGCCTACGTAGGTAGGGATGGTAGGCTGGAGATACCCCTTGGGCTTAAGGGTATCCTATATGTGGAGTTGATATTGAGGGGGCCTTCGAGAGACGTACACAGTGGGTACGCACCTCTCATACCGAATCCTGCCTGGAGGCTAGCTAGATTACTATCTAAAATAAAGGATGAAAATGGAGTTGTATTGGTCCCCGGCTTTTACGAGGACGTAGACCCGGAGTTCGCTTCAGCGGCTGAGGAATTAATTAAGGGGATGGAGTATGGCGAGCTAGAGGGAATGCTTAAGGAGTTGGAGCTTAAGGAATTCGTGAGGAGTTTAAAGGGCGTTGACGCATTAAGAGAGCTATATATGAGGCCCTCATTAAATATCTCAGGCCTTTACTCAGGCTATACTGGTAAGGGAGTTAAGACCATAGTGCCATCTACTGCAGGAGTGAAGATAGATATAAGGCCAGTACCTGGTCAGGATCCCCGGAAACTGCTTGAGTCATTTAAACGCTATTTAATCGAACTGGGTTACTCGGATGTAGAGGTATTAGTCCATAGTATATATCCATCGGGCTACACGAAGCCGTCCGAAAATGTAGTCAAGGCATCAGTTAAAGCTGCCAGGGAAGCGTACGGCCAAGACCCTAGGTTGGCGCCATTAACAGGTGGTTCGGGCCCTATATACCTATTCACAAGCATCGCTAAGACGCCGATGACCGGTGCTGGAGTTGGATACTATGGATCAAAGGTCCACGCACCTAATGAAAACATAAGAATGAATGACCTCATAAACGGTATGAAGCACGTAGCGTTAACGTTAATAGAATTTGCCCAAGGAGCTCCCTGACCTCCCCGCACTAAAGGACGAGGCCTTCAGTTGTAATCGATGCGGAGTTAATAACTTCGAAGAAACTCCAGAGCGTGATCTCTGACCTCCACCGTAGGTGGATGATGCAGTCCCGAATAAATGTAGGGAACTAGTAAACCGTCTGAGGGCTCCTACCTTTCAATGCAAGAGAAGGCTAATATACCATCAATCCAGAGCCCATGGGAAGGATCAGCGGGAGGAAAACAACCATCATTCAATGCGACCGAAAGCTCATCATCCAATATATATTGATTACAATGATGTTATAAGTATTATTACGTAATTACTTTACGCCATTGCGACCGTATCGTAGGGGTGGCTAGGGCGCGTTAAGTAAAGTCTATGGACAATATCAAGTTGGTTCGATCCGTCCCGAGACGTAGTTCCAGATGACCTTAGGCACCCGTCTACCACTCCATCTGATGTCCTTATCTGACGTTATAACCCCCACTGATATAGGCTCCTTACCCAGCACCCTAAGTGCGTTTAGCACTTCATCTTCATAGCTGGGCTTCACTATAATTAATGGAATGTACTCCTCATTAGATGCCAAGGCAATGTATTGAGGATCCATGCCCATAGCCCTTGAATACATGTCCGCTAATGGGTTAAGGATCCTTGATGGGTCTTCATAAATATAAATCCCTACGTCATTCACATCACTTAATTGCTGCATAGACTCCAGCAAGGTATCGCTTACGTCTATTGATCCATCAATACATGACCTATACCTCTCTAAGGCATCTACGATCCTAATATCCGCCTTAGGCCTACAGGTAAATGATCTAACGTCATCTAATTCAGGGATCCTGCCCATAGTATAGTCTATGTACCCCATCGTTGAAAGACCTACCTTCCTCGGGAGTATTATTCTATCCAACGCCTTGGCTCTCCTAGGTATAGGTAGATACTTGCATTCCCCTATTACAAATACATCGATCCACGTATCATAGCCGACATTAGTGTCTACGTTCTCTACGTAGCCTCCATATTCCTTAACTGCTTCATCGATGCCGTTCATGATTTCCTCTACATATTGTACGTGCTCGGGTTTAACGCCTATGGAGATCGCATATATGTACGGCCTACAACCCTTTGCTACAACATCACTTACTGCTGCTGTAATCCCCCTAAATCCGAAGTCCTCATAAGTGCACCACGGATATAGGGCCCTTGATGCAGCGAAGCCGTCTACCTTAATCAGTATGTAATGCCCATCAAACTCTATAGCACCAGCGTCATCAAACCAGGTCAGAAGCGACCTAGGATGCCTTCTAACCTTCTTAGCCAGCCTCCTAACAACTTCATCTAAGCTACTACTCATCCTTAAGCACTTCATCAACTATCCTTCTAAGCTCTAACGTGGCTTTGTAGACGTCCTCAGCGCCCATAATAGCTGAGATCACTGCTATTCCTACAACCCCTGTATGTAGTACATCTACGACATTATCCTTGTTTATCCCGCCTATAGCTACTACTGGTATTCTAACGCTCTCCACTATCTCCTTAAGGCCGTCGATTCCTATTACCCTGACACCGCTCTTAGATGGTGTAGGGAATACAGAGCCAGCCCCAAGGAAGTGGGCACCCTCCCTTTCAGCCATTAATGCCTCCTTAAGGCTGTAGACGGAGCCCCCGATAATGAGGTTAGGAGCCAGTTCCCGCGCCTTAGCTATAGGCATATCATCAGGACCCAATTGAACCCCATCAGCATCCGTAGCTAACGCGACGTCAAGCCTATCATCGACGAAGTATAATGCATCGTAATCTCTAGTTAGTCTCCTTATCCTCAGGCCTAAGTCCACCATCTCCTTAGTTGGCGATTCCTTCAACCTTAGCTGAACGGATGTTGCCCCACCCCTTAAGGCATCTTCAACGGATTTAATGATGTCCGGCTTTAGCTTCTTATCGGTAATGGCTATGAGCTTTAGCTTCCTCTTAAAGCCCAACATTACTCACCTCAATAAGGTCGCTTACATCGCTCCCATTCAACCTATACAGCCAGTCATATAGCTTCACATGGAATGAACCTGGGTAAGGAGCTTCCTCAGCAGCCCTAAATGCCGCAGCCTTAAATACAGCTATACCGGCTATACAGGCCTTTAATGGATCCTCAACAGCCAGGAAGGCCCCTATCAAAGCCGTTACGATGCAGCCTAACCCTGTTACTCTGCCTATGACCTTACTTAGGTGCTGCGAATTCGTCCTGAGGCCCACCCTAACTACCTTCTTACCATCACTAACGTAATCGATAGGTCCCGTGACGCCTACGACCGAGTTAAACCTTGACGCCACCTCCAATGCTACCTCCATGGCCCTCCTTTCATCGTAGGCAGCTGAGTCAACGCCCTTAGTCTTCCCGAACTCCCCAGCTAAAGCTAATATTTCACCGAAGTTACCTCTAATAACGCTTATCCTTCCATTCTCAACTAACATTAAGGCGGTCCTAGTCCTTAACTTCGTCGCGCCAGCACCCACCGGGTCAAGAACTACAGGCTTATTGTACGCCTTAGCGATCTGTACAGCCTTAAGCATGGAATATATGAATTCCTCATCAAGCGTACCTATATTCACTACCAAGACATCTGCGCTGGGAACGAGATCATCCAAATCCTCAATAGCGTGGGACATTATAGGTGAGGCACCTAACGCTAGGAGCGCATTAGCAGTCGTATTCATGACCACGAAATTAGTTATATTATGAACTAAGGGCCTCCTACTCCTCACATTATTTAATGCTTCACCAATCCAACCCAAATCCGACGAACTCATATCATCCCTGTAGATCTACTAATAAACCCCTCTAATTAGGATTTCGATTAAAGAGCTTGATGACTATTTAAGAACATTAAAACAAATGCATAGCTGGAGCAGGATTACCATTACTAGACCTTCTCTTAAGGCGTAGGCCGCCAACTATGGGCTCCTAGCTAGTAATTCATGGCTTTTATGGCAATTCATTATAGGCGTTATTCAGTTCCCCGTCCTAGCAGGTCCTACGATGACCTTAAAGACCCTTTTCTTCGAAGCTGTCGTCGACCGCTCACCCGAGAGCGGCTATTGATGTTTTCATGTTCGTTGATCGCCGCCCCCAGGCCCCTCGCCGCCCTTCTAGAGCAGTTCTCGGAAGCCCGGGGTCGCCAGTGGGTTTATAGGCTAGGAGTTAAGGCTGGGCAAGCGCACGGCCTCGGCGCACCTCATGGCGCTAAGGGGGTTGCGGAGCAAAAGCAAACGAGCCTAGTAACCATGAAATATGTTATGGCCCACATTAGGGAGATCCGAGGCTATGATGTTCATAACGTTAAAGTACTTTATTGAGCGTCCCAACGCCTATGGATATTAAATCCCGCATGGTATTCAAGATTGCTTCCTCCCCACCTTAGGGGCTTAAGCCGTAAATGCATTTAAACATCTAAAACCTCAGATGTCGGGGTAACGTATTGAGCGATGATATAGACGAATTTATTGAAGAGCTTTTTAAGCATGCTAAATCCGTAATCGTATCTAACGACCCTAGCGAACCCTTCATAATATTAGAGAGGGAAGGCGGCCTAGTATATCTGACCTTCGATGAGGGAGGAGAAGAGGTTCGAGCTTTAGAGATACCAATTGGTAGGGTGGCCTCCCTCGAATACTTCCTTCAAGACCAGCTAAGCAGGTTTGTGAAGAGGAGGGCTATATTAACTGTAGGGTGCGTTGGAGGCTCGGGAAAGCCCTACATCCATAGGTGGGACGTTAATAGGGGGGAGACTCATGTACGGTTACTCCAGGGAGCACTATATAATGCTTATTGCGAAAATATCCTGGTGCCTGGATTCCAACGGCCTTGTAAGCATAGTACTCCGGAGCTTTACCGGTAGGGTTGACCCTAACACCAATTTGGAGGTCAAGGAATTGAGGGGCTATGTACTTCGCCTCAGTAAGAGTGGTATAGACGTTGAGAATGTATCTATAGATGATCTCATAGAGGCTGAGACCACGGATCCGCGAGCTGGGGGGAGGTTACCACACGAACCCGCCGTAGAATACTGTAGCGGAGATCGATGCGTTCCAAGCTCTCATCTAACAAGCTTTGGCTAGGAAGTATGTCATGGTAAGTACATCAGATCACCTTCCTCGGCTACGTCATGAACTTTAAACTCCTTGCAACTGAGGGCTTCATCCTTTAGTGCGGGGATAGGGTCAGGGATTCGTTGAGGGCCGCCAGCGGGCTCTAAATCTCTCCTTAATACGTATTAAGGTATCACCCGTAACTTCCACCCCCTCTTGAATTAGCTTATATATCTCCTCCTCAAGATCTAATTCCGTGAATATTTTAAGGGAGTTAAGCTTCCTCCTCACGCATTCGATGTCCATGCAGCATGCTATTTCATTTACCACAGGATTTAGAGATGAAACAACCTTAGCGTCCAAGAAGAACGTCAATAGGTTTATCGGCGTAATAAATGATTCCCTACTGCCTTTCCTCAACGTAATAGGTCCCCAGACACCCCTAGCAGCCAATATAGTCGCCTTACTAGCCTCGCTCTCCACCACCTCAAGAATCCTCTCAAGATCCTTAACATCATCACCAGCGACCCCTCTAGCGCTTAAGTAGCCCCCACGCTCAGCTACTAATGAAATCCTCCTTAAGATATAATCCTGCGATAACTCACCATCACTACCAGGTGAGTGAACTGCTATAACGCTATTTAGTTGTGCTGACGCTGCAAGTGATGCGAAGTCAGCTAGGGGGCTCCATAGCTCATCTTCAAAACCGGTTGCAAGAATGTCGCCGCCTACATCAACGGCTATAATCATATCGCAGCCATAATAATTAATTATCTCCTCTAGGCCCTTTCTAACCCCGTGCACGCCTTTAGATAGATCGACTATAGCTATAGGTTCACCAAGAACTTTAGAGGCCCTAGCAGCCTGGAAAACAACATTGCTACCGCCCCTGAGGGCTCTAGAATTGCCAAAGACCAGCATCGAGTAGTTCCCGATCATTTTACCATTTAATATTTCTTCGATAGGTATAGGCCCTGGGATGGGGTCGATAATGAACCTCTCCCATACAGCGCTAGCTATAAACGACCTAATGCCAAGCCTCCTAGCAGCTAGTGCTAGCATTGACGTCGTAGCGACGTCTCCACCACCGCCACCAGCAAAAAACAATAAACACCTACACCCGCTTCTTAAAAACTGCTCCAACATCTAACACCATAGCTTAATATTCAAAGTATTTAAAATTATATATTTATGGTATAAATATTATATATCGATGTTCATCTGGCCTCATCCCCGCACTAAAGGCAGGGCCCTCAGTTGCAATTAAGGATGGCAGGAAGATCTGAACATCAATGAAGCTACAGTTTCCTTAATGAAGATCGATAAGAACGCATTTTAATGCCTCCTCAAAAATCACAACGTGGAGTGACCGCGATGGACTACAGAAAGTTCATCGGTTTCGGGCTCACGTTATTCCTGATAGTAGCATTAATTGTAAGGAGTAAGAGGCCCCAAACGCCTGTATGGAGCGTTATGGCGTTTACCTCATTCCTTACGGTTGCTTCAGGCCTTGTAGGACTTGATGAGCTGGAGTCGGTCATCGATCTCGACGTAATACTATTCCTCATAGGTATGTTCAGTATTGTAGGTCTCGCTGAGTCCTCAGGGCTCCTTGCAATGATTTCCTCATGGTTCATTTCGTTATTTAGGAGTAGGTATTCATTAATATATGCTTTATCAATTCTCTTCGGATTATTAGCGGCTGTGACCATGAATGACACCGTAGCCGTTATGGGCCCCCCAATAGCGTATATAGCGTCCAGGGTGCTTAATGTAAATCCTAAGGCAATATTTTTACTACTTGCTTACTCCTTAACCATAGGATCCGTTATGACCCCGATAGGCAACCCTCAGAACGTATTAATAGTTGAGAGATCAGGCATGACGATGCCATTCATTAAGTTCATTACATGGCTATCAATACCTACGCTAATAAATCTCCTGATAGCGCCGTACATAATAATAAAGTACTATAAAATTGAGGATGATAAAATAGATGTACTATTAATACCTCATGAGGCTTTAAGAAACAGAAGGGATGCTGCGCTAGCCGCTGCGGGTATAGCAATGGTGATAGCCGCCCTCCTTATGAACGATCTCCTAGAGCTAATGGAATTACCCCACATAGTGCGTAGGGGATTCATACCCTTTGTAATTGCTGCAGGCATATACTTGTTATCCAGTAATCCTAGGAAGCTGCTTTCAAACGTTGACTGGGGAACCATAATCTTCTTCATAACGATGTTCATAACTATGGAGGGGATATGGAGGAGCGGTATCCTCAGCCCGCTATTAAGCGCGTTCATACCGTCCAAGCTATCAGGCATGATCAATATAGTTGGAATTACTGCAGCCGCTTTACTAGGCAGTCAACTGCTAAGTAATGTACCATTTACCAGGTTAGTCATAAGGTACTTAAGGAGTTTGGGGTATGGCGAGAGCGACGATGAAACGTGGATTACTCTAGCGATGTCATCAACCATAGCCGGGAACCTAACGCTATTAGGTGCAGCATCAAATATAATCATGATTGAGTACCTAGAATCACGCATGAATACATCAATAACGTTCACTGAGTTCCTTAAAGTAGGCGTAGTAGTAACCGCCGTTAATGCGATAACCTACATACTCTTTATCACCACATTACCTATGCTTACGTCCACTCACTAACTCACGTACATAATCGTACTTAATGCCAAGTATATTAGCTACCCAGTACCCACTCGTTTTTCGTAGGGCTTCATTAACCGGAACCGCTAGCCGCCTCGCGGGTAGTTCCAAGCATCCATGGCGGCTAAAAATTTATAAACCTTTAACTAAGCCAACAGTCTTAAATATCATCGATATTAAGAATTAGAGTGAGAGCTGAGGATATCAAGGATGATGCTATCAGGGAGGCCGCCTTAATCACGGGTGTGGATTAAATTATGATAATGCATTTATGGATGGACAAAGATGCTGGCTGTAACTTAAGTGAGTGGTAGCCGGGCGGGGATTCGAACCCCGGTCACGGGGGTTCTCCCAACAGCCGCCGTCTATCTATTTCAGCCATTACCGCTCATACTATTTAATGATTATTAGATATTAGGGTATGGAGCGACGGCGGCAGTAGCCCAAAGCCCCGCATCCTTGACCGCTAGACGACCCGGCTTCAATAAAATTAATAATTAAGTCGGTTTAAATACTTTTATCGGTATTACGGTATTACCGTAGTATTTAAAACTAACTTACTTAATCCTTAGGTAGCATCTCTTAAAACTAATTTAAGACATAACTACATTTGAGAGGTTTGAGTGCATGGTTAAGAAGTGCTGTGTTATTAAGCTGTTAAGGGAGTTAGGAATTAGATCCAACTTCAAGTCATTTGATGAGAGATTACTAGCGCAGAAGATAATCTACTTGGCACAAAGCCTATTCAACATCGACTTTGGGTACAAATTCGTATGGCATATTAGGGGGCCTTATTCTAAGGCCTTAAGCAAGGACTTAAGGGCATATAGCTCAAAAACTTTATGTGAGTGTAATGATTTAAGTAGGGATTCAATAACTAAGATAATTACGTTGATCAATGAGTTGAGAAGTGCTAGTAAGGGCTTAAGCCACTCTGTGGAGGTATTAGCTAGCTACGTCATGCTTACTAGGGACGTATACCCGAGATCCCAAGACCCCTACAAAGACCTGACGTCCAAGAAGCCATATATAACGTATGAGGATGTTAACGAGGTTCTAAGCATCGCCAGGAAGTACGTAGTAATTTAATGTCCCACCACCTTAATGCGTTAAAATACTTACCTAAACATTAACTTAAGGCGATTTAATGCGTTGAACATCTTAAAAAATGTCTAGTTCATTTTAATTGCCTGAGTAGCTGACGTCGAGGAGGCTGTTGCCGATTTAGCGGTAAACTTGAATGCTTTTGTTCACATACGAATGCTTGATGATGAGAGGAGGATCTGTGTAAGCGCATCTCTGCGACCCGCCATGCAGTGATGGATCCTCAGTTGAAAGCACCATGGCGTTGGGCTCTATGGGATCCCATGAGGTGTGGACGAGGCTAGGCTCCCACACCAAGGGCTAACCCCGCTCACGGAATTAGAAATAATGAGGAACAATTAGAAGTGCCGTGAGAGGAGAAACGCTTAACCTGAAACCAGCTTATTAA
>JAGDWE010000058.1 GCA_023255965.1 Desulfurococcales archaeon
GGTGGGCCCTGGGCGCTCGAGGAGGGCTCCCGCAGATGCCCAGGGTCGCGATGACCCGAGGGCGTAATCAATGAACATAAGGCTAATCAATACTGCTCCCGGGTGAACGGCTTAGAGCCGATAGGACATCCATTAAGGAAGCATCTTTAGATCAAGCAGTTGCTGACTTAAGGTCCGGGACATGGACTACTACAACTAAAAGCTCGCTCACTTAGGGTGGGAGGGGGTCAGATACGCTGTTGTATCCGTAGGACTTAGCGGGAGGTGATATGTTCCTAAGGATATCTTCCTATGGAACGCCATATTACGTGGGTGAGTCTACGTTGGGAAGGGAGCTATAAATTGACCATGGCCATCATGAGATGTCATCTCTAGTAGCCGTCCTGACCTAACGTATTCAGCGTAATAATAATAAAAAGGTATTAACAATATTAGGTCTTGAAGTAAAAGGGGTGTCTAATTGACTTCAGGTAAGCCTTATGCGGGCATACTTGGTTGGGGGGTTTACATTCCAAGATACAGGATCAAAGCTGCTGACATAGCTAGGATGTGGGGCTTCGATCTAACTTTAGTTAAATCCCTTAATATCGAGGAGAAAGCCGTTGCCTCGGTAGATGAGGATGCTACGACGATGGGTTGGTACGCATCGCATCAGGCATTAATTAGATGTAATGTAGATGTGAATGATATAGGTGCGGTATTCGTTGGAACAGAATCAAAGCCATTTGCAGTAAAGCCCTCGGCCACCGTAATAGCTGATGCGTTGGGGATCCCACATAGGAGGCTAACTACCGATATGGAGTTCGCCTGTAGAGCTGCTGGGGAAGCTCTTAGGATATCTATAGCGTTAGTAAGTAGCGGTATGGTTAATAAGTCGTTAGTTATAGGTAGTGACACAGCTCAGGCAAGCCCTGGGGACGTCCTAGAGCTTACGGCTGGTTCAGGGGCTGCCGCATATGTCGTAGGGCCTAGGGAGGATAGTGTGGCATATTTTGAGGGTTCATTTTCATATGTAAGTGATACACCTGATTTTTGGAGAAGGGATGGGGTTCCATATCCATCGCATGGGGAGATATTTACCGAGGAACCAGCGTACTTCAACCACATAATTAACTCGGTTAAGGGACTGATGGAGGAGTTAGGGCTAAGGCCTAACGACTTTGATTATGCTGTATTTCATCAACCTAACGGTAGGTTCCCATTAAGAGTTGGTGCTGAGTTGGGGCTTAGTAGAGAGAAGATATTACCGGGCTTGGTGACTCCGTGGATAGGTAATACATATAACGCATCGGCTTTAATAGGGCTCGCTAAGGTACTTGATGAGGCTAAACCAGGGCAGAGGATATTATTAGTAACATTTGGAAGCGGTGCAGGAAGTGACGCCTTCAGCATATTAGTTAGTGATAAGATATCAGAGTCAGCGGGTAGGGCCTTAAGGGTTACAGACTTTCTAATGAATAAAATATATATTGACTACGGTACATACTCTAAATTAAGGAAGTTATTAGAGAGGCTGTGAGCATGTTATCATCCAACACGTACATCATCAGCTCCGCGTTAATTAGGGTTGGCAGATACTTCAATAAATCATATAAGGATTTGATTAGGGAATTAGTCGCCGAGTTAAATAAGGATTTACCAATACATGATTACATAGACTACGTAGTGGTATCCAATGTATTTAGCGATTCCATTCTCGAGCAGCTAGATATTTCCACGATGATAATCCAGGAACTAAATCTAACCCCCAAGCCAGCGGTCAGGGTGGAGGCTGGGGAATCTAGCGGTTTAATGGCACTTAAATATGCGCATTCATTAATTAAGTCCGGCATGACATCCACAGTACTTGTAATAGGCGTAGAAAAATTAGTTGAATACCCAACAACCGTAGTTAATAAGTATATGGTTAGATTGCTTAATTCGGATGTGGAGGGCCGCTACGACATCGTTACCGTTAATGAGGCTGCGTTACTTATGAAGCTGTACATGAAGAAGCATGGGCATAGCAGGGAAGACTTAACCATATGGCCTATTAAGATGCATGAGAACGCTGTTAATAACCCGTATGCTCAATTAAGGAATAGGATAACTAAGGAGCAAGTAATTAATAGTCAAATAATTTCAGATCCACTAAGATTGTTTGATGTTCACCCATTAGGGGATGGAGCGTCAGCTATAGTACTAACTAATAATAAGGAGTTGATGTCGAAGGTAGGTACGGGATGCGTTGAGTTAATTGATGTACTACATGCATCAGCGCCGCCTTTAACGCATAGAAGCGATTTACTTAGTTTACCTGCGAGCAAGTACTTATTCAGCAAGCTAGGGAACTACGGTGTAGATTTAAGTGACTGCGTATTAGAAATACATGATTCCTACACCATCCTAGCGTATTTAATAGTAGAGGAGCTAGGACTAAGCGATCGAGGTAAAGCACCTTACGTCGTTACAGATATTAAAAACATCAACTTAAGCGGAGGTTTGAAGGCAAGGGGCCATCCAGTAGGTGCTACTGGAGTTTATCAAGTAGCTGAGGTGCATAGGCTGTTAACTAGTGGGTTAGGAAGTATTAAACTTAATAATTCATGGGGGTTGGTGCATAGTATGTCATCCATAGATAATAATGCAGCTGTAGCATTAATTAGGAGGTGCGGGTAATGAAGATCTCACCGCCGAGGATCTGGAGGGAGAGGTACAATTACTATATGCTGAGAATTACTCAATGCCTAGACTGCGGTAGAGCATCATATCCTACCAGCCTCACATGCCCGTACTGCGGATCCAGTAATATAAGGACCGTGAATTCGTCAGGACTCGGTGAGGTTATTACGTATACGATAAGTTATTTTAGAATCGAGGGTCAGGAAGATGAGGTGCCGAAGGTTATCGCATTAATTAAATTACGTGAAGGCGCCATAGTATTAGGTGAAGTAGTCGATGTTGGGTTATCTGAGATTAGGGAGGGCCTTGAAGTTGAGGCAGTATTAAGGAGGTTAAAGATAGATGGTAATTCAGGGCTAATATGGTACGGTATGAAATTCAGGCCTATAATAGGGGCGGGCATTCCAACATGATTATAACTTGGGATCCTGCCTTAAAAGGCGAGGGATAAGTGCCTATAAATACGCGCTCTACAACGTACTTGATGATGGCTTCTAAATGAATGTTACTAAATCAGCAACCCGATTAAGTGCTGATGAGGGAGCCCAAGCCCTTAACCGCCCTCAAAATAAGGGATGTAAACCCAAATAAATGTAGAGAACCTCCCGCCCTCTAGGGCGGAGAAGAGTATTAGACCCTCTTAAGTTTAATTATGTTTAAAGCTGTTGCAGCTTCAACTATCCAGCAAGCAATTAACTTGCTGTAGTACAGTACAGCGTATTCTTCATTTACTTTATGTCCTAAGTACTCTGATAGGGATTTAACTGCAATTTCGGGGTCCACCCTACTCTTTAAATACTCTGCAAGCGTACTAATCACTTCATCTAATCTTAGGTCATGTTCCTTAGTTAACTCCTTAACTAATTCTAGATCATTACCTTTAAGTAATATGGAGTCCTTAGCTTCGTACCTATGTAGCTCTTGCGCTACTCTAATGTATATGAAGAGCGGTCTATAGCTCTCAACAAGTTCTCCGGTGGCCAGTAAAGGCTTTTCATCCCCTTCCAAATTCATCTCAACATCTCCTAAACCTAAGTAATTAAAGTATATTATGAATTTTAACCTAATAATCGTAAGGCATAGTATTTACGGGTAAAATGATGAAATGTGTATTGTGGTTAAACGGCATAATGGTAGTGGATGAAGGGAAGCCTCCAATAAGGCGTGGGCATGTATTAGGTAAGTTAATTACTGCATCGGTAACACATATAGAGAGATTAATATCCTTAGGCGTGGTTTACTCGGAAATCGGTAGAACTTTGGGTTCTATGGGAATTATTAGGGTAATCGACGTTAATAGCAACTCAGGTAGTACTTGCATAGGTAAGTACTATTTAGTATTGCCGAGGCCTGACTCAATAGGTGGTATACATTTTGATGGAGTATTAGCTAATTATCCTGTACTGCCTATCGATTCATTAATACCGCTAGCAGAGCATTACGCCTTAAGGCCCGAGACCATACTATATGCTGAACTATCATATATACATGATTTAACTAAATACGTAAGAAATAAGGAAGTCTTAGTAGTTGGTTGCGGGCCTTCGTCATACTTGGTCTGTAATCATATAAGGGACTTATGTAATGTCTACGTTGCATGCTTAAGCTATAATAATATGATCAGTAAGATAGCTGAATTAGGGGTCTACGTAGCTAATATAGATAATCTAAGTAAATTAGCATATGACGTAGTAGTATTTCTATCAATTAGCGGGTATTTCTTAAACAGAGTCGTAAAGTACATCAATAATAAGGGGTTAATTCTACTACCTCCAACCATACCCGGCGACTTAGTTAGCATAGTTAATTATGAACTACATGCTAAGAGAGTTAAAATATTACCATTAAAGTATGGAAGCATAGACTCCGGTATTAAGGCAATAGGTAAACACCTAGATAAGATTAAAAGGTTAATAAGCATTACGAACGATTTTAATGATTTAATAAATAACATGCATTATTTTTGGAGAGCACTTATACATAACAAACATTCTTCCAAATCCTAAAATGCATTGTTCCCGACAATAAAACCCTAGTTACTCATAATAGAAGTACAGTAAATTACTCATAGGCTCTCGCTATAGAAATATTATAGCGGAGTTAGCAGGTAGAGATCCTAGCGGGGTATGAGCTACCGCTCAACAAGCTGACGGCGGGGACTGAAGCATGGATGACCTCATTCCCGTGGTAGCCCGGACGGGTGATGGAAACCCTGGTGGGGATCGTCAGCTAAATGCACTTCATCATTAGGTTATAAATCGACTTTAAGTTCAGTCCTAAATCAATAAAATCCCATGGAAGGTTATCTGAGGGTTCTCGACGTCTATACATCACATCATCCAGTTTTAGTTTCTTTGCCAGCGATTTAATGCTGGATAAACTGAGGTTATCAATGGCCCAAGCAGCAAGTAATTCACTTAATTTCTCATCTCCTAGGCTTAATAGGGCCTGAACGTATGCGACATTATAGTTTAAGGCATCTATCTCAAAGTATTTACGGGGAAGCTCACTTCTAAATAGCTTTAACTTAATCAAGTATTCCTCTCTGCTAATTAGCGGGAAGTATTGCATAGGTGTGTTTGCTTTAGGTATTAATGGATTAACCGTTACGCGCACTTTCCTCCCATACCTATCCAATGAGGCCTTTAAATTAATGAGGAATTTAATGGATTCGCGTACATCACTTAGTGATTCTTGTGGGATCCCAATTAAGTAATAAAGTTTAACATCTAACCCCAATTTAAGCCCTTCATTGATCACTCTAACTAGCGTAGAGTCGTCTATGTGCTTTCTAATAATGCACTTCATTCTCGGACTATTAGTCTCAGGTGCTAGGGTTAACGTCTTCTGTCCCCCCATGCTGATTAAGCTAACTCTATATTCATCCAATGTATCTGCTCTAAGCGATGGTATGCTGTACCTCACCCTCATAGCGATTAACTCCTCTAAGAGCTTCTCTGCGTAGGGATAATCAAAAAAAGATAACGAGTAGAAAATAACCCTATCAACCCTATTTACTTTAAGGCCCTTACTTACGTATTCGATCACCTTATCGTAGCTCCTGAATCTATATGGATAGGAGATAAATGCCTCCATACAAAATGAGCATAAGTGTGGGCATCCTCTGGATACCTCCATAATATATCCTTTACCGAATATGGGTTCTTTAATCATCGACTGTATTTGATGCACAGGATAATACGCATCATCTAGGCATGGTATATACTGTTTCTTTATCTTTTCCCCCTGATATAATGATGGAACATAGGCCCCTAAGGAACTCAACGATTCTAGGAAGCGCTTCCTACTATCTAATAACGTGGTCAGATCAATTAATTTTCTGAAGAACTCCTCACCTTCACCTAATAATATGGCATCGAAGAATTTAGAGACTGGGAGGGGATTAGCTGTTACCGCTGGTCCGCCAGCTATGAATATAGGTCTCCTCTCAGAATCACTTGTTAATTTAATACCATTATTTATGATCATCTTAAGGGCATTAACGTAATCTAATTCATAGCTTAACGTCACTAACGCCAGGTCGAAGTTACGCAGATTGAGTGAATATATAGCGCTCGAAGTAACGTTATTAAGTGTAAATCTATCAACCAGCACATCCTTGTAGGTATTTAACATATAGTAAGCTATGTGCGTAGCTAAATTAGTTATAGATGACTCGTAGTTGCCTGGGTACATCAAAGCTATTTTAATGTTTGCATTCTTCTTAAGAAACACATTTAACTCCTTAAATAATCCAACACCATCTATTGTTATCTCCCAGGTAATCGATTTATCGTTTCAATTAAACCTAACTGCTATATGCTATCTATGAATATCGTGATTCGTAGACTTCTACGTTCTTCGATGTTCAGCCCTCATTACAACCGAAGGCCTCGTCCTTTAGGGCTGGGAGGAGATCAGCAAGGGCTTCATCAAGCACTTAAGTTCCTCCAGCTAATCTTACTGAGTTCGTCAACGTTCTAAGCGCAATATAGCTTAATAATCCCAACTCGTCACTGCTAGCGAACGCCGAATCCATGTCAAGGGCGCAGGGTGATTATTAACTCAATCACCCCAACTAATGCTTCAACCTAGCAACCATACTACGGATTAATTCATTGAGTAGATCTTTATGTTTCTTCCTAATATGTTGCTCGTCCTCATTTATTCTAACATAGGTGTTACATATGGTGCAAATCATTCTACTTCCGCTCCTAAGCATGATGGGCTCTATCGACATTATATATGGGTATAAGGATTCTACAACCTTCACTGCTACCCTATAATTTCCTGCTTTATCTATGACCCTCTGAATATACCCCCTTACCTTAAACTTACTTATTTTATACTTAAAGGCTATAACGCTTGGGGGTTCACCATCAATTAAGTACTCCTTCACGGCCAGTAAAGCCACGACGTCATTTGACAATCTCTTAATTATTAAGTACCTAGCGATGGATGTAATTACCTCCTCCATTAGCCCCGCATTAAAACCTTTGCTTGGAAATAATATAAAAAGGTATTGATCAATTACAACCTAAAGCCGCGTCCCTTTGAGGTAGGGATGAGGGTTATAAAATCATGCTCTGTAATGCATCTCTTATGATAAATTACCTTAAGGAGGAATTAGTGCGGGGCTTCGCCATTTGGGGATGGTGAAAAGAGAATCAGCGCAGCTCTAGTAGGGTTGCTTTGATTATTGTTAAGGCTACTAATGTTTTATTGATGTTTTAAGGTTCTATTAGGGCTTATGAACTTATATTAAAAACGGTTTAGCTGGCTTGGATGTTCGACCTCCTCCCCGCCCTTAAGGGCGAAGCTTGCATTGTAAATTATGTACGTAGGTCAAAACTCGTTCTCAGCCCTCTTCCTCTTCTCCCTCCTCTTCGGCCTCCTCAAATTTCTCTAACTTGAATTTAACCCGCTTCCCATATTTATGGGTCTGTAAATGGCATATTAAGTCCTTTGCTGTGAAGAAAGTGAGTAAGTTTTCCTTAATCCTTGAAGAGGTTCTTCCCTCGGGGCAGAACTCATCTATGTTTTCGCATACCGGACATATAATAAGGCCAGAGACCTTATCCTCGCATGTAGTGACTTCTATCCCCTCAACTATTAATCGTTTTCTAATCCACTTAGGTTCCCAAAATAGAGACATTAAATGGCACCTCCATGGATGTGAGGAGTACTGCTAGGGTTTACCCTCCTTGAGCTTATTTAACTTATAAATAATAGCGTTCCTTATGAAGTCGCTCCTACTTGAAAACTTATAACGCCTTACTAGGAAGTCAATCTTAGCTAAAGTATTGAAGTCGAGCTTTATTGATAAAGTTCTCGAATGATACTTATCATCGTTCTCATCGGTGAAGTTCGGGGGCATCATAGGAATCTTCCATGGTTACATAGTGCCTCACTCATTAATAATTTTATTGCTAATAACTATATTTAAGGTAACTAGCGGGTGTTAGACCGAGTTTATCGGGGGATATGTTACAATACAACCGAAAGCCCCGTCCTTTAGGGCATGGAGGAAGTCGGCGCGATTTTACAGCGATTCATTATTAAAATTTAAGCAAGGGCCGCATTCTCCAGCCTATCATCTCTATCGACATATATTCCCAACGCATATACGTCCTCCTCCTTATCCTTCGCTACGGAAATGTATTTTAAAATAATATCAACGGCCTCATCAATAGTTAATAAGGTTCTTATGGGAACTTCGAATCCATTTATCACCACAAAGACGTCTTTACCGCTGTTTGACGTATCTGGACTAACTAGCGGCATAACGTACACTTCAATACCGTATTCCTTAAATATCTTTAATGCAGCCAGCCAGAAATTCTTTAATGTTATATCACCTAGCTCACTATTATTCCTCATAACAACATAGATATCTACAGACATAATCACACCTAGGTGATTACTACTTAATTAAATCAATTTAAAAGAGCTAATCCTCCTCAATTACTGACTCCCCCTACCATAAATGGCGGGGACCCCCAGTTGTAAAACTTTAATTAGCGAAGAACAGCGATTATTAGGTGATCGTAGATGTGGTTCTCACACCTTACTGGACCTTTAGGCCCTCGTATAAGGACGCAGTATAAGTTCTTACTGGATTACGTAAATACCTGTGAAACGCGGATTACCTACATAAATATCTCTTCATTGGAGTGCTTAGATATTGATGACCTAGGTGAGGTTATGAATCTATCCTACGTAGATCCAGACGCGATAGATGTCATTAAAACGTCTAGAGATAGCTATAAAGCATTAATAGCTAAGTATTATTAGCGGCATCAAGGATTTAAAGTTAATTAACTTCTCAATAGAAGTTACACTGGGTGTTGTCGTTGAACGAATGGAGGAGAAAAAGGAGGAGCATCTTTGACCTATTTGATGAGCTGATGAGGGAGTTTGAGGAGGAGTTCGAGGACCTTCTTAAGGGATTTAGAGAGTTCAGCCGTAGTGAATTATATGGCAGGCCTTACGTATACGGGTTCAGGATTACTATAGGGCCTGATGGGAAGCCTAAGGTTGAGGAATTTGGCAACGTCAAGCGTGTAGGGAGTAGGCCTAAGGTTGTTGAAGAGATGGAACCCCTAGTTGACGTTATAGAGGAGGAAGATAGGATTAAGGTGGTAGCTGAAATGCCTGGGGTTGAGAAGGAGAAAGTAAGCGTTAAGGCTACGGAGGATACCGTAGTAATAAGGGGAAGTGATACTAATAGGAAGTATTATAAGGAAGTTGCTTTACCAGCCAAAGTAAAACCGGAGACAGCTAAAGCAACATATAGGAACGGAGTCCTGGAAATTACCCTAGAGAAAGCCGAGAGGAAGAAAAGCGGTGTGGACGTTAGGGTTGAATGAATTAATATGTAGCATCCTCCTCGACTACTATATTAAGTCCTTCACCGATCACAGTGCTACCTCCTGAGGGATCCCTAATAATTAATGTGAATTTTTCCCTACCGTCCATGGCGTCTTTAATCTTATCCACCTTCTTATAGCACTCTTCATCATTCATACAATCAGATGGAATGACATCTAGGACCCTCTCTAAAATGCCTTCCACTGTAGTTATGTATCCATATGCAGCGGGTCCTGGCGTCACCTCTATACCTAGCTCAGGGATAGATAGTGATGCTGTTGCTGATTTAACTACTATGGCACGCAGGTCATTTACTGATTCAATGCGCACTCTAATGGTTTTAGGATTACCGTAATTTAATACACTTACGTTTGATCTGCCAAATCCGCATGAATCGCAGCGACCGCACTCAAGCAATACATCCCCCACTATGGGCGCCCTATATACGTACATTGATACCTTAAAGCTTAGTTCACCGCAGTTCATACACTTAGTAGTAGCCTCACCTAAGAACCTTAATTCGCTCCCCATATACAACATCACTAATTTATAAGAGCATGCGCCAATATATGTGTTAGGTGATGCATGAATACTAGGTGGCTTAGTGTTTTGGCTATACAGCGTTTTTGTGAATCCGTTAGGCATTTTCCTAGTGAGTTTAGTAGCTAATTCAATACCGTTCGTAGCCATTCCCTATCTAGTAGCGGTTCTTATGTACTCAATGATATTTCAAAACGTGGTAGATAAGTTAGTGGTCGCTACTGCCTCGGCGCTAGGTGCATCCATAGGTAAGCTCGTAATTTACTTCCTAGGCACTACGTTCCGGCTAAAGCTCTCTAGTAAATCTATTAAGAATCTAGAGCTATTTAATAAAATAGCTAGTAAGGGCCTGTTCATAGCTATTTTCTTATTCGCATCACTACCATTACCGGACGACGTACTATATATCCCGTTAGGGATCTCCAAGTACAATCTAACTAGATATTTTATTGCAGTATTCCTAGGTAAGCTCGTAATGACTTCGTCAATAGTTATTTACGGACACTCCGTGAGCGTATTAATCTTGGAATCAAGATTACTCATACCGGCCTACATATTATTTACGATATTATTATCCTATATTATAATTAAGGTTGATTGGACGGCCGTAACGGAGGCATTAAATGATAGGGGCTTGAACGGCTCAATAATAGAATTTATGAAGCAAGTGAGTAGAGTACTTAGGATAAATAGACTAGCTTCTAGAATTAAGAATTTCACGAATTCAATGGCATCTAGGTAGCCGATCTTATTGCCGTTTGTCCCTACGCCTTCATTTCGATCATTTTTACGTCCGTCCATGATCAGG
>JAGDWE010000048.1 GCA_023255965.1 Desulfurococcales archaeon
CTCACGGGATTAGAAATAATGAGAAACAATTAGAAGCACCGTGAGAGGGGAAACGCATAGAGTCTGGATTGAGAGGAGGTTCGCAGAAATCGCTGAGGCGTTAAGGCTTTCGAGAAGTTCAATTTTATTGATAGAAGTGATGGAAGTTCAAGGGACTGATTACTGGGATAATTGACGATGCAGCTAAGAGGGTATTAGGTCATAATCCATTTAAAGTTATTGTAAGGGCTATGAAAACTGGGTGGGCTAGCTATAGTTCCAGAGGAACTATAACCCTCAATAAACTTCTAAAGCGCTCACCCGAGCACTTAATCTCATAATATACTATACATGAAGTACGTCATTCCATATCGCATAAATATGATGAGAGGTTCTGGACTTGTTTAAGTAGGTTTTACCAAATAGAGGGGAATTAGATAGGGAAATACTTGTATGTGAGGTTAAATTAGGGATGTATAGTTAAATCACCTTACTGACCTCCTCCCCGTCCTAAAGGACGAGCGTTTCCAGCACCTCAGTTGCATCCCTCATCCACTGAACAGTCAAGGCGGCCAGAGGTCTTCCTCCGGGGTCATCGCTAGAGGGTGTAGAATGAGGCTTATAAGCCATTATCCTCACCATAAATGGTCAGGACTTTCAGTTGTAGCACAGGCTCTAATAGCTAGCGGTGAGCGGGTTTATAGGTTTAATTGTAAGGGCTAATTCTAGCATCCATCAGCCATGTAAGAGTAGTAGCGCTCTCGTTTAAGTTAAGTGGTCAGGAAATAACGATCCGTCTTAATAGCTGGGTTATTATTCCTCGTAGGTATAATGCCCAATGTAGGGACGCTCTTACGGCTATTTGCATAGATATTAATGTACGTAGCATTAGGGGTTACCATCGGCAGGCATGAGGAGATTTCCACTTAAGCTATGACTCAACTAACAATAAAGGTAATTAGCTTACCATCAGCTTAAAGTTATAACTGAAAGCCTCGCCCTGAAGGGCGAGGAGGAGGTCAGCGACTAATATCTACAAGACCTGCAACTTTTGGTATCCACCGTACCTAACGGCCCTCAACCCATTATCAAATTAGAACTCCTTCCTTAATATGCGATATCATCTTATCACCATATTCTACCAGCCCTATGACCATAGCGAGCTAGATATTAGCTTAGCTAACATATTCGTAGATCATGTCTACAATTTCTTGGAATTCCTTTGATCTTCTATCCCTTGGCCTCGGCATCCTGACTTCAACTATCTTAGATATTTTCGCTGGCCTAGGCGTTAACGTTATGATTTTGTCGGCCATAAGGACTGCCTCCTCAACATTATGTGTTACCATAACTATGCTTCTAACAGTTGTGACCCCCGATAGCCAGAGGTCTAATATCTCAGCTCTAAGCGCCTCAGCTGTTAATGGATCTAATTGCGAGAAGGGTTCGTCCATTAAAAGTATGGTTGGCTCGATGACTAAGGCCCTAGCGATGTTAACCCTCTGCTTCATGCCGCCGCTAAGTTCATGTGGATAGAAATCCTCGAATCCATGTAGGCCGACCAAGGATAAGTACTTTAAGGCCCTCTCCCTAGCTTCCCTCTTATTAATGCCCTTCGCTAAGAGTGGTAATGTAACGTTATCTAGTACCGTTAGCCACGGCAGTAAAGTAGGGGATTGAAAAACAAAACCACAGACTATATTGCCTGAAGTCCTCACCTCGCCTTCGTCAACCCCCTCAATACCTGCTATTATCCTAAGCAGTGTCGACTTCCCGCAACCTGAGGGACCTAAGATAATTATGAATTCCTCACCTACATCAAAGGATATGCCATCCAGTACCCTAAGTACCTTACCCCCTCTACCAAAGCTCTTAACGACGTTCACGAGACTTACGAGTGCTGGCATAGCTATTCAACCACGAACGTCCTTTCAACGAGCCTAAATACCCTAGACCATATTACCTTATTCAAGGTAACTATCATTAAGGCCCATAGCAGGACCGTATGTATGACAGATCCGTAGTCACCACCATATGTAAATTTACTTAGCATGGATCCTACGCCGCCGAGATCAACTACATTAACCCCACTTTCAAAGTATTCAGCGACTATTGAGGCATTCCAAGCACCTCCCCAGGCACTTAAGGCACCGGCTGCTATAGAGGGCATTAAGGAAGGTATTAAGATGTATCTAAAGTAATTTAAACCCTTAATACCGTAAACTCTCGCGAGTTCAAGGACCTCGTTACGGACTTTAGGAACGCCGAATAACATCACGTTGAAGAATAGATACCAGATAGATCCCTGTAGGAATATTACATACGAAATTAGCCAGGGAAGGACATCTATAAATGGAGATAGAATAGGCCACCAAAGAATGGCGGGTATGGACGCCAGCGCCTCACCCATTAAGGCTATTATCGAGCCCCACCCCTTAATAAGTGATATGTATGCAATCCCAACGGTTAATGCTAGTGAAGAGAGGACTACTAAGGCAACTCTACTAAGGGATAGCATGAAATTAACTAAGAACTCAGTTATGAATGCATAGCCAACCGTTGTTTGGATGGCGATTACATTTGTAGGCTGTAGAGTTATATATGCAGCGGTGAAGGCCGCGATGAATGAATGAGGCCCCTTCACCTCAAGCTTGATCCCCAAGCCCACTAAATACTCCCATACTGCAGTTATGAATTTATGAATGTAGTGAAATACCCTACTACAGCCTAATAACATATATCTCTGTAGAGCTATATTTGTGGCTGGATTAAACACCATTATGTAGGATGCCATTATTGTCGTGAATAATGTTGCTATAGCTATGTTAAGTTCAGGTACTCTATTACTACCGTATAAGTCCATTATAAGGGAGCCTATCCCGAAGAGCTTGAATCCCTCGGAACCTGATGAGAGAACCTCAGCAGATGTCAGGAAAAACCAGCCACCAGCCCAGGAAATTATGCTGTTAGCCGCTATAGATGCCCTAGCCGCCGGTACATAGATATATGTAAGTCTGGAGAATGCCTTTAAATTATAGACCTCAGCCATGGTGAATACGTTGGGATCTAGGGACTTTATGGAGCTGTAGACCCCGAAGATCATATTCCATAGGAGGCTCGTCGTTATGAGGAAGACTGCTGCGAACTCCAGGCCTATATTCCTAGGTAGGAACGTTAGAAACGCAAGTATCGCCACTGGGAAGAATCCCAGTATCGGAATGGATTGAAGGATGTCCAGAATAGGCATTAAAAGCGTTTCAGCGCCTCTCTTCCTAGCCATTAAGATGCCTACGAAGATGGCGATTAAGAGGGAAATAATATAGCTCGCTAACATCCTAGCAAAGCTAGCTAGGCAGGCAAGGAGTAGCAGTAATACATCCAAGCTATCAGCCAAGCTCCTCATGTAATTCAATAATATAAGCTTAAAAGCCCTTTAAACATAGAGTAACTAGGTGTTTAAAGGGGGTGTTAAAGGAGTCCGATAAGAAACACCTTCTCATCCCCCGTGATATATTACCTGACCACGTCATAGGTCTTGTAGAGTCCCTCTATAGTCTAGGTTGTTCAGCCGATCCCATGCATATAGGTGATATAACTGGCGAATCAATAGACGTCTTGCCGAAGGCTATAGACGTCGCAGAGGCATTAAACCTAGTGAAGTATGAGAACGGATACTTAAGGATAACGGATCTCGGCAAGAAGATCGCTGAAGCAAATCCAAAGAAATTAAGGAAGATGCTTAGGGAGGCCATCATTTCAAATAAGGTCGAACCCCTATATGAGGTATACATGACATTGAAGGAACGAAAGACCCTTACGAAGGAAGAGTTTAGGGAGATAATTGAAAAGCATTATAGAAGGGTAAATAATGAAATAATGAATAACGTGCTTATGTGGGGTACATACTTAGGGTTATTTAAGTTGAGTGAGGATGATACGCAAGTCATCTTACTATCAGAGAGCATTACATGACGCCTCTACATACGTTGTAAACCGCTTCCTAAGTACTATCTAATATCAAATTCCGCGGGTCCAGTTAAGCTACTCGTGGAGGATCCTGAAGAATCAAGGTTAAGGATTAGGCAATTAATAATGGCGTTCAATTAAGTCATTTAATTCTAGCAATTAATCAATCAGCAACATCAATAATCATGAACTGAGATACCCTAGTACTTAGTCCTTAACTTCCTTAATTTCCGGTATATAGTTGACGTCGATAGCCCTACTTCCTTAGCGATCTCCTTAACTGGCATGCCGTTGCGCCATAGCTTAAGTATCACTTCATCGACGTTACTTACTTTACTCCCCCCTTCAGTACCTGAAATTGTTTCATCTAAGGTGAGAGATTTAGAATCCGTAGCTTGAACCTTACCGACCACTTCATTAGAGGGTCCTTGATTTACTGCCTCATCTTTAAACCCATGTTGTACTAGGTTATTAGCGCCAGCACTATCGGGTGTTGCATCATTAACTGAAGTACTTAGTGACGTATCACTCCCTCTAGATAATAAGGCTGTTGAGATTAATATCCCCGCAACTACAGCTGATGCCGCAATAACGCTAACTGCCTCACTCAACATGAGCCCTCACCTGACCTGAAACCTTAAGTAGTAACTTATTTAAAAAGGCTATTACTTAAGTCATGTTATTACTTAATCCTAGTACTCACCTAGTTCTCTCAGATATGCCATCAGTAATTCCTCGCCCCAATTGCCTATGTCCTCTAGCCTCCCTAGGAAGAACCTAAGTATAGGTGGTTCATGAACCCACTTAAGCCCTCCAATGAGATCTCTATGCCTGTACAACCATGTAAGCCTATCCACTACGTAGTCTGCATGCGATTTGAGGTAAGTCCTTCGAGGGAATGCTAACCTTACTAGCTCCAGATCCGGATATACTTCCCTTCCGTCCTTATCTCTATCCATTGAGAGCGTGCCTCTCTCCATAGCCCTAACACCTGACGCTATGTAGAGGGCAGCCGCTAATGCACCTGCAGGGTACGCGTTCCTAGGTAAGTGGTTTAAGAATTCAGCCGCATCTACATGCACCCCTAGACCGCCTGGAGGTAATACTACTGGGATACCCCTATTATCGAGCTTCTCAACAATGTACTTAATTAACTCTAGCTCAGACCCCACTAAGTTCTCATCAACCATCTCCCTAAGCCCTACGGATAAGGCGGCTATCTCCCTAATTGACATCCCCCCATAAGTTAGGAATCCCTCGTAAACCGGTATGTGGACCACCATTCTGTCGTAGTACCCCTTATTATTAGTTGCTATGAACCCCCCTCTAACCGCCGGTGCCTTCCTAGCACTCATATAGAACACATCAGCATAGCTTACGAACTCCCTCAATATGTCTTCAAGGCTCTTAGATCCGTACCCTGCCTCCCTCTCCTTAATGAAATATACGTTCCAATCAATCATACTCCCATCAATTATAAGGGGGACTCTAAACCTATCGCATAACTCCCTGACCTCGGCCACGTTCTTCATGGATACCGGTTGCCCTCCCAATAAATTAGCCACGGCCTCAATCCTAACGAATGCAACCCTATCCCTGTACGCCTTAAGGACCTCCTCAAGCCTCTCGATATCTACATTACCCTTAAACGGGTACCTACTCCTCCTATCTAAGGCCTCCTTAACCGGTACCTCAATCACCTTACCTCCAGCAAGCTCTATATGCGCCTTCGTAGTAGTGAAGTGGTAGTTCATCGGCACTACGCTCCCATCCTTAACGAATGCCTTAGAGATTACGTGTTCAGCTGCCCTACCCTGATGAACAGGTAAGACGTACTTAAAGCCTAATACCCCCTCAACCGCGTTAAGGAACTCATAGTAAGTCCTACTACCTGCGTAAGCATCTTGAGCAGACATCATGGCAGCTAACTGCCTATCACTCATAGCGTTAACGCCGCTGTCCGTGAGTAAGTCGATGAAGACGTCGTCAGCCTTAAGAAGGAACGTATTCCATCCAGCCTCTTTAATAGCCTTCAACCTATATCTAACCGGAGGTAGGCTTAATCTCTCGAAAATCCTCACCCTAAACCCATCAACTTTAAGAACGCCCCCATCGCATGATCTAACAACTATCATATTACATCACCAGCCAATTCCTAGATCCCTACTATATTAAGCATTTCCGAACCAACGATCTGACCTTCTCCCCGCCCTTTAGGGCGGGGCTTTCAGTTGTTATTTAACCTGGGCTGCAGTGGGGATCTGGTTCTTTAAATACCCGATTAACGTCTTCACTTCCTCCTCTAACTCTGTCCATGAACGTCTTACAATCTTTCCCTCTATGTAATCGTACACCACGTAGTCATCGCATATGCTATCCTTACATCGAATGGATACTACATGATCAGACATCACTTTATACAGGTCTGTGAAGGAATCCACACGACTACAAAGCCTAACAACATCTATACCGATGCTTTTTAGGTAGAGTAGGAGGTTGTACACCAATGACGCATAATAACTTACATCTACCGCTGTCTTAGTTGGTAGTGCCACGTCATGGAATATAACTGCCATTGGCTTAACGTCATTAACTATGTCGAGGATCATTGAGAACAGCTCAGGACTGCTGTAGGCTGTCGGGTTAAGTGGCCTAATAACAATGTTATCTAGGATACGTTTAATGACCTCTTCATCAGCTCCATAGAGCTTAAGGCTATCCATCATGAAGTCCTTAATTCGGTCCTCAGGAGACCAATACTCTATAATGAGGAGTTTCCCGTAATTGCTCGAGGCCATGTGAAGTAGAATTGAGTAAAGGAGTGGTAGGGATAGTGTTAGCTCTGGAGGATATTCAATTAAGGTTACGATCGACGGCCCTGTGGACTCCTTTAAGTAGGGTCCCTGAGGACCTACGGCTAATAACCTCCTCTTCTTGGAGCTCTTAATCTCAGATAATTTCATAGGTTGGTGGAATACTATACCGACATTCTTTTGAATTGAGAACGGTAGCTCAGCTACGTTTAATTCCCTCCCCCTTACTTTCTTTACCTCCATGACCCTCTCAACCAGGCCTTTATAAGTCCTATACTTTAAAACTACTACAGCGTCCACTACGAATTCCGCCCACCCAAGCTCTGCGAGCTCCCGCCCTAACGGCACCTCAGCTAATAAGACAACTGATCCATTAATCAGCCTATGAAGCTCCCAGAAGAAGTTCTGTAGCAATCCCCTAGCCTTAGCATCGTCCTTAATACTTATGAGCAGTGGTGTGATCGAGTCGATGACTATTAGCCTAGGACTGAATCCCATCACATCCCTAGAAATCCCCTCAACTAATTCCTGAATAGCGCCCTCGCTAACTACGAGGGGGAGCTTAATGAGTTTAAGTAACCCCTTATCCTCGTAAGGCTTAAGCTCAATGCCTACACCAGCAAGCTGTTTAAATAATCTCTCCCTATCCTCCTGAAATGAAATATAGAAGCACCTCTCCCCAGCATTCATTGCATGTAGGCACATAGTCATAGCAAGCGTGGTCTTACCCGAGCCCGGATGGCCTGCAATTAATATGAGTCTAGGCTCCTTAATGAAGTCGCCTAGGATTTGAGGCATGAAGTCGATAGCCTTGACAACCATTAACTCAACCTCCCGACCTCGGTACTTAGCTTATATTGCATAGTTTTAAGTTTTATGTTAATTCCTGCCGATAAAAATCTCTTAAACTCGTAATAAATATAGCATTACAGATTATAATTTACGAACGACTATAACCATGGTAAAGTATGTATGAGGTAAGTAGCCACCGTAGAATTCCAATAGCTAGCACCTACTTAACAGCTCTATAAATTTATTGATAGGCCTGAAGCCTATGATGCTTGATCAACCCTAATTAAATTGAGTTAAGTTAATAAAGTGTTTTGGGTCCCTAATGTCATAGCAATTATAGCTGCTTAAAGGCCGCTCATGGCAACATCGTAGTAACCACTCATAACTGCCTTAGGTAGTTACTAGGGCTTCCACGGGCTTACGGCCCTAAGCCTCTCAACAGCCTTAGGGAGCACCTCTAACGTGTAGTCTACATCTTCTTCCTTATGGTAACGCGTGAGCTTGAATAATATGCTTCCATGTGCTTCCTCATGCTTTCTCCCAATAGCTAGTAGTACGTGGCTTGGCTCTAAGACCCTACTACTGCAGGCACTCCCGCTTGATACATATATCCCATTTAGACTTAACTCGATTGTTAGGGCTTCGCCCTCTACGAATAGAAAGCTTATGTTAGCGTTATTTGCGACTCTATATTCATTTAGCGGTCCATTAACGAGTGTGTGTGGGACGGTCGAAGTGATTCCCTTAATGAGCTTATCTCTAAGCCTCCTAACGTAGTCGATCCTAGAGTCAAAGCCATTGAAGGTTATCTCAACGGCCTTCTTAAATCCAGCTATGAGCGGGATATTCTCTACTCCAGGCCATAGCCTCTCAACGCTTAGCTGTCCCTTAAGCGGTGATTCTAACTCGATACCGCTCCTAACATATAATGCGCCCACGCCTCTAGGCCCGTGGATTTTATGGCTACTTATGGTCATCATGTCGACATTGAGCTTCTTAACATCTACCTGCACCCATCCATAGGCGTCTGCGGCGTCGGTGTGGAATACTATATCTGGATTTACGTCCTTAGCTATATCAACCAACTCCCTCAACCTCTGGATGGTTCCGATTTCGTGATTAACTAATTGAATGCTAACTAGGACTGTTTCCCTATCTACATACGCTTTAAAGACCTCAGGATCTATCAATCCATTGTCATCAACCGGTACTAAGACCGCCTTAAAGCCGAGCAATTCCGACGCGTGTTGAGCAGGAAATACGACGCTTAGGTGTTCAATAGATGAGACTACGATCTTGCCCCTCCTAGCTCTATTCCTTAGGGCATACCCAAGTATGGCTAAGTTGTTCGACTCAGTGCCGCTATGAGTAAAGATTATTTCCTCAGGGTCGACGTTCCCTATAGTCCTAGCTAGTGCCTCCTTAGCTTCGTAGATGGCTTCAAGCGCTTCCCAGCCAGGCTTATGGGTGATGGCTGGGTGCCCATAACCAATGCTATTAAAGTATGGGAGCATCACATCAATAACTTCCTTAGGGACGAAGCCGCTATTCTCAATATCGTAGTATACCTCCTTAGGGGGATTTCCATGGAATCTAAGTAGCTCTCTAACCCTACCTGACATCTGCACCACTAGCTGTATCTAGCCTTGATTCGCATCTAATGAAGCCATCGACCTATAGTACCTCTCCATAAGCTTCTCTTCCTCGATGACCTGTTTCTCTTCAATGGTTAAGTCCTTAGGCAACCAGCCGGGTTGAATGCCTAATCGCCTGTAGTACGACCTTATGCCCCTCTTTAAGGCGCCTACGGCAAGAATACTGCAATGATACTTTATGGGCGGTAGGCCACCTAGCTCATTTGATACATCTTTCCATGATATTCTCCAAGCATCCTCAAGCCTCTTGCCGATTATCAGCTCGGTCATGATGCTTGCGGTAGCTATATTGGCCGCACATCCATAGCTCTCGAAAGATGCCTTCTCGATATAATCACCGTCCTCCATATGGGCGATTTTAAGGTACAGCTTAATCATATCCCCGCACGCCGGGCTTCCAGCCATCTCAACGACGTCAGCGTCTTCGAGAGGTCCTAAGTTCCTTGGATTTCTAAATAATTCTAAGACCTTCGGGCTGTACGGTAAAGGGATCCTACTGCTCAATTGACCACCAATAACTTTGTTATATTGTTAAATATAAAGCTTGCGAAATAACGCTCTCGGCGTAGCTAACATGATAATAAAATTTATATATTTAATCATTAACACTGTTATTGGTGGTTAAATCTCATGTACTTAGAGGACGTTAATTCCGTGGTTTGCGAGGAGTCTATAACGTTGGATGAATTTCTCGATCTAGCCGCTAAGATCCTTAGAAGGGGCGGTGTTGAGGAAACGGTTGACATAGATGTCAGGAGCAGGAAGGTTATTAGGAATAGTAAGCTATGCGCGACTTTAAAGAAGCTGGGGGTGAAGTACATACCTGCATCTCGCGGAGCTCCAGAGAAGCTATTTACATCTTTAGAGGACCTAGGCTTCTTCGATGAAATTAGGCCAAGTAATTATAGGGTCTTCAGGGATACTGAGGAACTCCTCTATAGGAACTGGCCAACACCGTTAGTTAGGCTGAAGAACCTATCTAGTAATGGCAAGGTCTTATGGGTTAAGTTAGAGGGATTTAATCCGTGGAGCATGAGCGTTAAGGACCGCATTGGCTGGTATATGTATAGGGATGCTATTAGAAGGTATGGCAGGGAGGATCTAGGATTACTTGTTGAATCTACGTCCACTAATACGGGCCTCGCCATAGCTGCTATGTGCGCGATACATAGGTCTAAGTTAAAGGCATTTATACCTTCAACTGTTTCGCATACTGGTGAGTTCCTATTAAAGGTCTTCGGCGTAGATGTAGTTAGGTCTCCAAAGCCCTTAACTGTGGAGTTGATCGATGAGGTCGAAGAGGTAGCAAGGAGGGAAGGCGCTGTACACTTAAATCAATTCTATAATGATGCTAATTTCGAGGTTCACTTAAGGTATACTGCTAAGGAGCTTGAAATCCAGATTAAGGAGGCTGGGATAAGTCCGAAGGCCATTATTGGTGGATTAGGTACTTCAGGCCATATCTCCGCTATCGCATTCTACTTTAAGAATAGATTTAAAGAACTGACCTCCTCCCCGCCTTAAAGGGGCGAGGGTTCCCCTGCCCTTAAAGCGGGTGGTTTGGGCTACATTCCCTCTGGGAGGGTTTAGCCCTGGGCCGGGTCTCCGGCCCATTACCCCTATCC
>JAGDWE010000052.1 GCA_023255965.1 Desulfurococcales archaeon
GGGCTAACCCCCTGCTTGGTTCGGGGCTATGGGCTTCTCCGCTAATATTGAGGGGATGCAAGCCTGTGAGTTAAGTTTATTAACACCCTCCTTAAGCTATTATTGGTTAAGTAATATGTGGATACCCTATCCATATGGTGATTCGATATGCGGCGTAGTAATTTAATTGTCATTCCATTAGTTGCGATCATAATGTTGCTTGCTGGCTACTTCCTTGGTTCAGCAACACCTCATCAAGTAGAAGTTACCACGATCACAGTTACCTGGAAAGCTCCTACATCGGTAATCGATGGCCTCGGTAGGAGGCTGGTCTTCAATGAGACCCCGTCTAGGGTCGTCTCACTTGCGCCTTCGATTACTGAGATGTTATTTGCTTTAGGGTTAGGGGATAGAGTCGTGGGGGTTACTAGCTACTGTAATTATCCGCCTGACGTACCTAGACTTGTTAATGAGGGTAAGATAGCAGTGATCGGCGGTTTCTGGAATCCAGACTTAGAGAAGATCATTTCATTAAGACCCGACTTAGTGGTAGGTGATGCTAGAACTAGGCCTCACGTTGGGTTAAAGGATAAGCTTGAGAGCCTAGGGATTAAGATCATTTACATATATGGAAGTGGCCGCGATGTTACCGACTTATACAGGGATGTTACGACATTAGCTAAGGTTTTCGGCGTTGAGGATAAAGCTGTAGAGGTGATCAACTCCATTCAGGGGGACGTCGACTACGTAAGCAGGAGGTTGCAGGAGGTTAATGCGTCTAGGCCTAAAGTCCTAGTATTGCTTGGCCCGCCTTCATGGGGTTTATACAGCGCCGGCGGGGATACCCATATAAATTGGGTTATTACGGCTGCGGGAGGCATCAACATCGCTAGGGAACTAGCTGGATGGCCGGTACTGAACTACGAGTACATACTTAAGCACGACCCGGACGTCATAATAGTTAGCGCCATGGGTATGAAGTACGAGGACGTAGTCAACGATATTAAAGGCACATTACTAGCCGAGACTAAGGCGTTTAAGGAGGGTAGGGTCTACATACTTGATAAGGAGGCCGACGACCTATTAACGAGGTTTGGACCGAGGGCTGGGAGGGCCGTCCACCTAATTGCGAAGATACTGCATCCTGAGGTCTTCGGACAACCTGATGTCCAAGTAGTGTATAGGGTGCCCGTATCCACCAATCTAACCCAGACAACTGTAAGCTTAGGTGAGTTTAGTCCTTGGCTTACGTCCTCCATAAACTTAAGTTGAGGAGGTTTTTCTCCTCATTAATAATTCTAATAGCGTTTCTTTCTCTATCTTTAGTGGTATCAGTTTCAGTCGGCTCTACCTATATACCACTTAATGAGGTCTACGCATGTATTACTGGGTTAGACTGCAGTAGCAACGTAAGGTACGTGCTTCAATATAGATTGGTGAGGACTTTAGTTGCCTTACTCGCTGGCGGAGCCCTCGCTACTGCTGGAGTGATCATGCAGGGCATCGCCAGGAATCCACTAGCCGAACCATACATTTTAGGCCTTTCATCAACGGCCTTAACCGCTTTATCCCTAGCGATAATAATTGACGTTAACGTAATAGCCCATAGGTACTTATTTATGCTTATAGCATTTATAGGCGCGCTCTTCGGGTACTTCCTAACCTCAATACTAAGTGCATTAGCTGGTTACACCTCAAACTCATTAATATTATCTGGGATAGCTGTTACTGCATTCTTCTCCGGTACATCACATGCGCTACTCTACATAGTTCAAGACAGGCTTAAGTTCCCGTATGTTCACCTGCTCATGGGCTCGACTTCGGTGGCGCTGTTTAATGATATTTACTACCTGACGGCCACGCTAGCAGCTTGTCTGGTAATCACCTACATTTGCGGTATACCTAAGCTATTAAATGCGTACTTAGTGGGCGATGACTACGCTAGGCAATTGGGCTATAATCTAAAGGTGCTAATAACTCTAGCTGCATTCGTAGTAAGCATACTTACCGGGGCAACAGTAGCCATAGTAGGCATCGTGAGCTTCATCGGCCTAGCCGCACCGCATATAAGTCGAATGATGCTGGGGACGTCGGACCATAGAATAACAACTATAGTTTCATCTATTGTAGGCTCATTATTGGTAGTAATCGCAGATATAGGCTCCAGGCTTCTAATGGTACTTACCGCTAGGGGCGAATTCCCACTCGGCGTTGTAACTAGCATTATTGGGGCCCCGTTCCTTGCATACCTAATAATCGTAGGTGGTAGGAAGTGAGGATTAAAATTAATAACCTATCGCTTAACTACGACTCAGTAAAGGCGTTGGACTCCATCACATTAGATATAGAACCAGGTAATGTGACATGCATCATAGGGCCTAACGGCGCTGGTAAGACGTCGTTGCTTAAGTCGATAGCTTCCTTATTAAAGCCTACTGGAGGCTCAATATACTTAGATGGTAAGGACTCTAAGCTATATAAGCCCAAGGAATTAGCTAAGATCATCTCGTACTCTGAGGCGCAGATTACGAGGTCCATACCTATGAAGGTCCTCGACTTCATCCTAACGGCTAGATATCCATTCCATGACGTATTACATTACTTCGAGGGGGGAAGGGATTTAGAGGTAGTTAATGATGTATGTAATGAGCTTAAGGTAACTCACCTGCTCGACAGACGCCTTGATGAAGTCAGTAGCGGTGAGCTTCAAAGGATTATAATAGCTGCCGCACTAGCTAAGAGGCCTAAAGTGCTGCTACTTGATGAGCCATCTGCATACCTCGACATCCGCTACAGATTTGAGGTCCTAGACCACGTTAGGAGGTACACCAAGGAATACAACATCACCACGGTCATAGCCCTACACGATCTACATCTAACATCAATCTATTGCGATAAAGTGGTACTCATGAGCGGGGGCCGTATAGTTGCTTGTGGGAGTCCATCAGAAGTACTTACCGATGAGGCCATTAGAAACGTTTACGGCGTTGAAGTAATGACCATCGCGGTAGGTAATGGATCTGTGATAGCCGTCCCTAAGCCCAGCAACTTAGGTTAGGTGGTTACCGTGGTTAAAGGCATTAATGTAGTTAGTGGGGAAATACCGTGGGACGTTATAAGTCGTGGTAGAATCCTAGCGACATACGTAGTAGGCTCTACAAAGACCTCGCTTATACCGAATATATCTATAGCCGGATCCATGCCCATAGCGACGTTATTCACCCCTACGTTAGATGTAGAGTACCTAGTACTTGGGAAGCCCGCCACCCTAGACCTCATACCGACAACACCAAATGGGATACCGACGCCTGCCATCATAACTCGTGTAGCGCTAATTCTTACAGGCATCCCCCACCTAATAATTGATAGCGGTTCATATATTGAACCGTTAATCCCTAAGATAGTACTTCCAAGTAGGTCCGTAGGAGGGAGGATTGACGTAGAACCTGCCTTACCGCCAGGGACTTCATTAAGGCTATTTAACGAGGCCTTCCACGTTGGAAGCACCTTAGGTTCCCTAACCAACGTGTTACTAATCGGTGAGAGTATTCCAGCTGGTACAACGACGGCTATGGCCATATTATGCGCATTAGGGTTTAAATGCCATGAAATGGTGAGTAGCTCTCTGAAGTCGAATCCGGTGGAGATTAAAGAACATGTAGTTAATGAAGCTATTAAGCGCCTAGAAAGCCATCCAGCCCAAGACGTATTTAAGGTTAATGACTTAATTGGGGATCCCGTACATATATCTATTGCAGGTATGGCTCTAGGCGCCATTACATCAGGCTCCTACGTAGTACTAGCTGGAGGCACTCAGATGATGGCTGTACTAGCCATCATGGGACGAGTTAAACCAGGCTTCGATCAAAGGTCGTTAATATACGCTACTACTAAGTGGATTATCAAGGATAGGGGGAAGGAGATCCTCAATTTCTTGAGTTCAGAGTTCCCTTACGTAGCCCTAGTCTATAGTGAATTAGACTTTAAGGACTCACCTTTCGGTGGCCTTAAGGCCTATGAGGAAGGATACGTTAAGGAGGGCGTGGGTGCTGGCGGAACTTCATTCATCGCCCTAGCACGTGGGATTCGCTACGACGAGCTGATTAGTTCTATATATAGTGAGTACAGTAGATTAGTAGGTGATAAATACGCTTAAGTATTACTTAAAAGGTAGGAACTTGATCATAGAGTTAGATAGCGAGTATTATGCTCTCTCCTCATCGGCGCTTACGAGGACGTACGAACCAATAACCCACGTAATATTTAACACGATCCCTGAGGACGTGGAATTAAGCGATGTTGATGCTTACTGCATTGATCTAGTTAAGTCCCTAGGCTTGGATCCAGAGAGGTCCGCTGTATTCTTAACAGCTGCTGATGTATCCAAGTACGTTCATGGTAGTAAGGTGGTTGATTCTCATCTGGTTGAGGTATTCATCACCATAGGCATCGACTGGGTATCATGCCTTGATACCGCTGTGAACATCGAGGCAGGCATAGGCAATAACACAATAAATATCGCTGTATTCACTGATAAACCACTTAATAGGCTAGGCCTCCTAGACCTATTTAGACTCGCATCTGAGGCTAAAGGATCGCTAATGGCCCTACTAGGTCCTACGTGCTTGAAGAGCCCCTCCTTAGGAACTCCCTCAGATGCTACATTAGTTGCATCACCAATAGGTAATGAAAGGTATTCGGGATCTGTAGGGAGGGCAGCAGTATCACTGCTTTCTGAGGTCCTTGCAGACGTGTTTAGGAGGCTACCGCTAGATAGATATGTAAAGTACTTGCTGGGAGGCCTAAGTATCGACGAATTACGTAGGCTCGCTATTGAGGTGTATAGGAACTGTAGGATACCTACGCAGAATGATGAGGATGCTGGCCTTAAGATATTAAACGAGATATTAAGTACGTTTAAGGATCCTAACATAGTAGCCTTAATAAAGGGGGCTAGATTTATTGAATTCTTAATGGCATTAAATGCCTTACCTGGTTTAATGGAAGGGGAATATCTCAGCGATTCCCCTGGGATAATAGTTGATGAGCTCGTTGGTAAGGCGTTGGCTGAGTACGTAAATGGTTTTAAGGGATTGCTTTCCTACTACTGGGTAGAGCGGTTGAAGGATGAAGGAAGACTGCCTTTACTATCAACGCTGCCTCCAATAACTGACGACCTCATCACCTCATTAATTGGTTCTATCCTAAGTAGGATATACGATAGGTACTCAAGGCAGCAACCATGAAAGTCATTATCATGGCCGGCGGTAGGGGCGTTAGATTGAGGGGCGCTAAGAAGCCCCTTCTACATATATGCGGTAAGAGGCTAGCAGATGTGGTAGTAAGCGCAGTTAAGTCCCTGGGCATGAATGTAGATATCTACATATGTATAAGCGACTACACGCGTGAGTTGGTGGACGATCTAAGCGAGGACGTTAAGGTAATACTATGTCCTGGCAGGGGTTATGTCCATGATTTGAATTACGCATTAAACCTAGTTAAACCACCAGCACTAGTACTACCATCGGATATCCCCTTCCTTACCTCGGAAATAATACATGAATTCCTTAGGTTGGCAGGTGTCGTTGATGCCGACGTAATAACGCTCATGTCATGCTCTGACCTCAAGTGTAGCGAGTCCGGCATCTCACTATTCAAGAGGGAGCGCGGAAGATGGGTTAACATATACTTCCGTAACTCGACTAATTTGAGGGATATCGACGTAGAGGACGACTTAAGATGGGCTGAGAACCTATGCGGTACCATGGGGGACGTAGTAGGGGGGTCATGGACTTCAGCGTAAACACTAATCCATTAGGCCCTCCTAAATTCCTCGATCATGTTGTAAGGAAGTGCTTAGATGATGGGGTATTGCTGTATTACCCTGACTATGAATATGCTTCGCTACGTCAATATATTGCTGAATTCTATGGGTGCGATGTAGACAGCATCATTGCTACTAACGGCGCTAATGAGGCGATAAACCTAGTGCTTACAGCATTAAGGAGGGACATAGTAGTTATAGAGCCGTCGTACGGCGAGTACGAGGATGTAGCTAGGGCTATTAACGTAAATTATAGCTACATACTGTACAGGGTTGGGGACGGCGAATACCATCTTAACTTAAGCGACTTAGATGTCTTCTGTAGGGATCCAAGCAAACTCATAGTGATAACGAACCCTAACAACCCGACAGGCAATTATGTGAGTAGAGATAAATTAATGAAGTACGCATGTGAATGTAGTTCGACATTCCTAATCGACGAATCATACGTGGAATTATGTGATGAATGTCCCTACGAGTTAAATACATCGATCCCTGAAAATGTGGTCATAGTGAGGTCCCTAGGTAAGGTTCTGTCACTACCAGGCCTTAGATTCGGCTTCTTATTCAGCCCTAATGAGCGCCTAATTAATATGGTGAATGCGCTCCGACAACCGTGGAACGTCAACAGCCTAGCTGAGTGCGTCATCAGCGACATCTTAAGCCGTCCCGACGTATTTAGGGAGTTTATAGATACGTCAAGGCGCTACATATCACGTGAGAGGGCTAGAGTTATGGGTAAATTATCTGGATTGAGCGTTAAGGTGTTTAAGAGCTCCACTAACTTCCTACTACTTAACTTAGGCGTGAATGCGGTTAGAGTCATCGATGGGCTAGAGAGCCGTGGCATATTTATCAGGCGATGCCATAGTTTTAAGGGATTAGGTGAGGAGTACATAAGGATCTCAATTAGGAGGCCCGAAGACAATGACGTACTTTTAAGTGCTTTAGAAGGCATCCTCGGAGGCCCTTAGGTGATGGGGTTTAAGGGAGTACTAGATGATTTAACTTCATTAATAGCCTTCTTTACGCCGATCCCGGTGGTTACTAGGGGTGAAGGACCTCGCTTTAGATCGCTTTACTTACTAGCGCTGGTTGGCGTTATGAGGGGTTTTATGGTGGTTTTATTACTTTACATAGTATTATCGTTAGAGATCTTTAACGGCCTCATCTTTTGTTCATTAGCTATCGCATCCCATTTCATAGCTCAGGGCTTCCTACACGTCGATGGATTCATAGACTTCTCCGAGGCAGTGCTTGCTTCTAGGTCAGGTATTAACGCATATAGAGTGCTTAAGGACGCGTGTAGGGGTTCATACGCTATAGCTGCCTTTACTACGTACGTAATCCTCCTCAACTCGGTGCTTTCAGCATTAATCGAAGTGCTCGGCCTTAGGCTGATAATGCACGCCCTATTCCTAGCGGAAGTCTGGATATTCGACGTTATAGCGTTAATGGCGTTAGTTAATAAAGCGCCATCCAACGGTATAGGAGCGGCATTTAAGAACTCACTTACCTTTAGGGACCTAGTACTCATAGTGCTTTCATCGCTATTAATTACGGTGGTGACATGTCATCTATGGAATGCTAAATTAATTACTACTCTAATGGGCTTATCCCTTGCATTACTTACCTCCACCTCGTTTACCTCATTAATATCTCGTAAGGTCTTAGGATTCATTAACGGCGACGTACTTGGATTTGCCTCAGAGATCTTCTACCTCCTATGGCTTGCAACATTGATGGTGATAGCATGTTCCCGGATTGGCTCCTGCCTAGGGATTTAACTGAGTTCATGCTCGTGTTAGTGATGGCTTTAATCGCTGACTACATATACCCCTATCATAGCGGCTTGATGTTGAAGGTCCACCCGGTTCACACATCCTACGTTACTGCCCTAGCACTATATAGGCGACTTCCTAGGAGTAAGGCCTCGGGGTTCTTGATATGGGCTTCAATTACTGCGCTACATGTAGGTATTTACGGGTCTCTCCTATACGTACTAAGCAACTTCAGGATACTATGGATACTCGCGTCAGCGTACATCCTTAAGGTATCTACGTCGCTAAGACTGCTGGCGATACACGTACTCAATGTAAGGGAAGGACTTAAAGTTAAGGACCTCGAGTACGCGCGTAAGTACGTCTCAGGCATTGTAAGAAGGGATGTAAGCGGTCTAGGGGAAGGTCATATAGCCTCAGCTGCCATAGAGTCGCTGTTTGAGAGCCTAGTCGATGGATTCGCTTCACCTATGCTTTACTACGTATTCTTAGGGCCTATTGGCGCGTTATTTCAAAGGATCGTAAATACCTTAGATAGCGCGTTGGGTTATAGGTCAGAGGAGTTCCTGCAGGTTGGTTGGCTCCCAGCTAAGGCGGATACCCTAATTAACTATATACCCGCTAGATTGACTTCATTACTGATAATCGCTTCATGCCCCTTAGTTGGGTCTTCATTAGTTGCCTCATTAAAGACCTACATCAGGGATAGGGCTTTAACATTAAGTCTAAATTCCGGTAACGTAATGGCATCTGCTTCTGGGTGTTTAAGGATTAGGCTGGAGAAAATCGGTGAATACTGCATAGGGCGCGAGTTCAGGCTACCTAACCACGACGACATAGGTAATGCGATTAAACTATGGATATGCACCATAGCGCTATACCAATCGCTTATGATATGCATATACATCGCTTACTACGTAGGCATAATTAACTTTATTAGCTTTACGGGGTTGGACCTGCATTGACGCGCTACAGGTTTGATCTACTTGATATAAAAGAGATCTTGGTTTCTGAGGGCGTTGAGCATTGGAGGGTTGAGAAGATAAAGGCGTCGATTATCAATACTAACCTACTACTAAAGCCCATAATAGTTGAGATGCGTAGGAAGTTCGTAATAGATGGACATCATAGGCTTAAGGCATTAGCTCTGCTCGGAGCTTCTAAGGCACCCGTCATCCTAGCAGATTATGACTCGGACATCGATGACGTTGGTAGGTGGATTTATGTCGCCGATCCCGGATGCCTAAGGTGCGACGAATTCGTGCGTCTAGTTAATGAATTAGGTAGCCTAGTAAAGCGCGGAAGCGACGTCTCCAGAGTCGGGGTTGGTGGTGAAGCCTTTAGCTTAAATGTTGATAGGCTCGATTTCTATATTGCGTTGAAGTACATCGATGCCCCACTGAGTAAGGTACCTCAAGGACTGTTTAAGGAATCTGCTTATCGATGCTACTTAATACCCCCTAAGCTAACTCCTAACGACCTATACATACTGCTGTCTAGGGGGTTAACTCTACCGCCAAGATCGACGCTCCATAGAACCTACCTTAAGGAGGCGGTCATTCCATACCCAATAAAGAGACTTGTGAAGCGATGATTTATTGGTGATGTAGGTGCGAATACCACTTCCATGCAAGTACTACTCCGAATTGATCTTCAGGAAGCTAATTGAGGTCGTTGCTGAGACGCGGTGCGACTGCATAGCATTAAGCGGCGGCATCGACTCCTCCACGATATTGTTGGCTGCAGTAAGCGCTGGAGTTAAGCCCAAGGCACTTACCGTTGTGTATGGAGGAGGCCTCCCAAAGGACTTACCCTACGTTATATACCTATCTAAGGCACTTAACGTTGACTTAGAAATAATTAAGATGGATACTAATGACGCACTAAGTATGTGGGAGGACATCGTAAGGTGCGTGGGTATTAATGGAATTAATTCCCATGGTGATGGAGGTTGCATCGAATTTAGGAATGACCTAGTGTTCTACATGGCTATGAAGAGGGCTAAGGAATTAAGATGTAGATGCATATATGTGGGGTCAGGCGGTGATGAATTATTCCTCGGATATAACTACTTGCTGCATATGTCGAGCACCGATATAGAAGACGTCATCAATAACGTAGTCCACCATGGTAGATTCCCTGAAATCGAAATAGCTAAGTGTCTAGGCGTCAATGCCATCGCACCATACCTAACTAAGGACATCATAAGCCTAGCCACCACGATTCCGCTACAATGCTTAAGGTCTGAGAGAATGCTTGGGAAGGAGGTGCTAAGGGATGTGTTAGTGGCGCATAATCTGGGGTTCGTAGCTTTAAGGATGAAGGAGCCTGCCGAGGAGGGCGCTGGAACTAAAATCATATGCAAGTCCATCTACGATAAATGATTTAACTTAAGGGGATTATGCACCCCCGTGGAAATGCCCACCCCCAGTACTGGCTCATTCGATCCCCTTAAGGGCATGCATATATTGAAAGCCTCAGATAGCGTAGCATCTCATCCTCCTACCCCTCACCTGGCCTGTAGGGTTCGTTCGGTAGCTACTTATGGCGAGCGTTTTGTAGACGTTTCCCCTCTCACGGCACTTCTAATTGTTTCTCATTATTTCTAATTCCGTGAGCGGGGTTAGCCCTTGGTGTGGGATCCTAGCCTCGCCCACACCTCATGGGGCTCATAGAGCCAA
>JAGDWE010000073.1 GCA_023255965.1 Desulfurococcales archaeon
ACCCGCTTTAAGGGCAGGGGAACCCTCGCCCCTTTAAGGCGGGGAGGAGGTCAGTGCTCTCCTCAACTCCTTTCCCCGCAAGCTTCTTCCATGTACCAATGCCCCTGTCACTGAATCTATATATAGAGTTGAAAGTGCTCCGTTCCCGAAAATATTTTTTAAGGTATAAGCCGATTCCGTATCGGGTTAACGTTTTGGCTTCCAAGATCCTGTATTGGGTCGGCTGCACCACTAGATATTTAGTTCCTGAGCTCTCATCCTCAATGACCAACCTACTTAAGAAGGCCGGTATTGAGTACTTCATTTTAAATGATGAGATCTGTTGCGGGTATCCACTAGTACTTACCGGCGACCTAAATGCGTTTGCTGAAAACGTTCGTAGAGTTATCAATATGGTTAAGGAATTGGATTTAGACCTAGTTGTAAGTAATTGCCCAGGTTGCTATAGGTGCTTTACTGAGTTCTACCCCCAAGTGTTGGGCTATACGCCTTTTAAAGTCATGCACTCGACTCGCTTAATTAATGATTTACTACGTAGTGGTAGGTTAAGGATTGCTAGGAGGTTTGAGTTGTTGGTTACTTACCATGACCCATGCGACTTAGGCAGGCATTCAGGTATTTACGACTTACCGAGGCAGATAATTAACTCAGTACCAGGTATCAAGTTGGTTGAGATGGAGAGGAGCTTGGATGCTGCGAGGTGCTGTGGCTCTGGAGGCGCTTTAAGGTTGTTAATCCCCCAACTATCTACTCAAATCTCAGTTACCAGGATTAAAGATGATGTATCGCCATTAAACGTCAACGCATTAATTACTGCATGCCCTACATGTGTTAAAGGCTTAAGGGATGGCGTATCAATCGCTCACTTAATGTATGGGATTAAACCCATCGAAGTACTTGACATAGTACAGTTGATTGATATGGTCACGGAGGCGTAACTTATGTCTTGGTTTAATGAGTATAGGAAGGAAGTCATTAGTGAGATGCAGAATGAGGTCCTCAGGATAGCTCTAGAGAGGTTCAGCAGGACCTACTGGGAGAAACGCCACTCAGCCATTAAAAAGCTTCCCTACTATAACTACTATAGGAAGAGGGTTAGGGAAGTTAAAGTATGGTCCATAGAGCACTTAGAGGTTCTGCTGAAGATGGTCAGGGAGAACGTCGAGTCCCTGGGAGGTTCGTTCTACTTAGCGCGCGACGCCGAAGACGCAAAGAACTACGTGCTCAAGGTATGTGAGGATAAAGGTGCTAAACTAATAGTTAAGTCCAAGTCAATGGTTACCGAGGAAATAGAGCTCAATAACTTGTTGCTGAGTAGGGGGTTTGAAGTCGTTGAAACAGACTTAGGTGAGTGGATAATCCAGCTGAGGAATGAGAAGCCGTCCCACATCATATACCCGTCAATCCACCTACCTATTGAGGAGGTAGCTAAAACCTTCTCCGCGGTGGTTGGTAGGGAATTACCTCCTGACGCATCAGTACTTGTTAGAGTTGCCAGGGAGAAGTTAAGGGAGAAGTTCATAAATGCCGACGTAGGCATTAGCGGTGCTAACGTAATAGCCGCCGATACTGGTACAGTATTTATATTAGAGAATGAGGGAAATGCGAGATTCTCAACTAACGCACCACCAGTACATATATGCATATCAGGCATTGAGAAGGTCGTGCCCACAGTTGAGGATGCGTTACTAGTTTCCCGGGTAGTGACTCCGAATGCTACAGGTCAACTAATGCCGGTGTATATCTCCCTAATCACGGGGCCCAGCAGAACCGCTGACATAGAGCTAAAGCTAACACTAGGAGTACACGGCCCAAGGGAGTACCACTTAGTATTAGTTGATAACGGAAGATCTAAAATGATTAACGACCCTGAATTTAAGGAAGCCGCATACTGCCTTAGGTGCGGTGCATGCCTAAGCGACTGTCCAGTATGGCGTGAGGTGGGGGGGATGGTGTGGAGCTATAGGTACGTCGGTGGTATAGGAGCCATATGGACGGCGTTTACGCACGGATTAGATAAAGCAGCACCGCTGGCATTCACGTGCGCTATGTGCGGTAGATGTAAGGCGATATGCCCTATGGAGATAGATACGCCATCGATGATAATGAGGCTTAGGAGGAGGTTATTAGCTAATGGCTTAATACCTGATGAAGTGACTACATTAGTAGGTAATATTAAATCATATGGAAATCCGTTTGGGATTAAGTGATAAAAATTTGTTCTGTTTAAATCACCATCTCCAACACTATTTGATGATGTAAAACTAAATCACTTTTTCTTAACTTTTTCAGCAATCTCCTTCTTATACCATTCAAGTGCTTCTGGATCCGAGCCTTTAATTAAGTTTTTAAGATCTCCTTCCAAATTTGATGGCTTAATAACCGCAACCCATCCATCCCCATACGGGCTCGACATAATCATCTTAGGCTGCTTCTTCAGCTGCTCGTTAACCTCTAATATCTCACCGGTGACAGGCGACTCGATGGGTCCTACCCACTTAGCAGATTCTAGAATGCCTAACGCCTCACCCTGCCTTACCTTAGCCCCCTTAGGCTTCAACCTAATGAATACTATTTGGCCAGCAGCTTTAACGCCGACGTCGCTAAGACCGACCCTAACCTTATCCGGCGCCTCAACCTTCGCCCAAGTTAGGCCCTTACGCCAGTAATATAGGTCTTCCCTAAGCTCAAATTCCTCAACTTTAACCATAGCCATCTCCATAATAGTAATTAGGTTGATTTAATAAATGTTTAGCAGCGTTATAAGGTTAAATAATGTTTAAACCTACATTAAATACGTATTCCTTATTAAGGTATATGCTTTAAGTCTCTAGGGAGCATAGTTGAACATCAACTTAGCTATAGATAGGTTACGTGAGCTGCTTGGTGAAGAGAAAGTTCTAACAGCACCTGAAGACCTATATGTTTACGGATACGATTCATCGATAGTCTATACCGGTAGGCCCTGGGCAGTAATTAGAGCTACCTCAACAGACGACGTAGTCCATGTACTTAAGGTAGCTGATGAATACTCCATACCGATAATTCCTAGAGGGGGCGGTAGCAGTTTAACCGGCTCGTCAGTACCGGTTAATGGCGGGATAGTTCTAGATTTAAGGTCGATGAATAAAATTAAGGTCTACGTGGATGATGGTGTGGTTGAAGCCGAGGCGGGGGCGACGGTAGATGAGGTTGACAGGGAGTGTAGGAAGTACGGATTCATGTTCCCAATAGATCCAGCAAGCGCTGAAGTAGCTACTATAGGTGGTACAATAGCTAATGATGGCGGAGGTATGAGGGGTGCTAGATACGGCACCATGAGACATGCGCTACTAGCAGTTGAGGTCGTATTACCCGGCGGTAAAGTGCTTCAATTAGGATCGCCTGTCTATAAGCAGGCGTTAGGGTATGAGTTAGCTCAGTTGATCGCTGGCTCGGAGGGAACCCTAGGCGTGATAACCCGTGGCTGGTTTAAGATAGTCCCACTGCCTGAGAGGTTAGGACGTATACTTGCGTTCTTCAATGATGTTGAGGATGCCGCTAAGGCTATATTCATGATTAGACGTAGGGGGCTGAATCCATTAATACTTGAGTTCCTAGATGATATTACCCTACAAGCAGTTGAAAGCGTCTATAAGTTAGGCTTACCTCAAGCAGCTGCGGCAGTGTTAGCCGATGTTGACGGCCCTCACGAATCTATTGAGAGATTAATTAATACATTTAGGAATATCTTCGAGGAGTTCCGTGCATTTAAGGTCGAGGTAGCGCTGACCCCTGAGGAAATGAATAGGATATATATGGCGAGGAAGGCAGCATATCCAGCATTATCTAAGCTATACCCTGTAGTGATCATAGGGGATATATGTGTGCCTATATCTAAACTACCCCAGATGGTTAAAGCGATTAAATCCATAGCAAGTAAATACGATGTCCCGATAGCTGCCGTAGGCCATGCAGGGGACGGCAACTTACATACATTTACAGGGCTCAACACAGCGTCAGGTGACGAATGGGATAGAGGGTGTAAGGCGAATGATGAGATCTCATTAATTGCCTTAGAACTTGGTGGGTCAGTATCCGCAGAGCATGGGATAGGCATTCAGAAGAAGTACTTGCTAGAGAAGGAAATTAAGTATAGGGGCAGCGAATATGCATTAGAGATTATGAGGCAGATTAAGAGGATATTCGATCCAAAGGGAATTCTAAACCCAGGTAAGCTATTTGATTAAAGGTGGTAATTGTGGTTGATCCCTTAAATGACTTAAGGAAGTACGTGGATTCATGTAAGAAGTGCGGATTCTGTAAGGCGGTATGCCCTGTGTTTAGGTCGAGCGGCTATATAGAGACGGCAGGACCTAGGGGGAGGATGCTATTACTTCAAGGACTCCTCGAAGGTGCTTTAAAACCTAATAATTACCTATCACGTAGGCTCCACTGCACGTTATGCGGCTATTGCTCAATTAAATGCGTTTCAGGCCTTGAGTTAACTGAGGCGTACCTCATTGGAAGGCATTACTTGCTGAGCAATGGCGTGGTTTTACCGGGCATTAAGGACTTAATATCCAACGTAGTTAGCTTAGGTAATCCATACGGCGTTGGATCAGGTATTAAGAGCATGTGGATCGACTTCCTAGAGGAGAGGCCTGCTAAAGAATCCAAGGTAATTTACTTCGCTGGATGCACAACAGCTATTAGGAGGCCGGAGTCGGCAGTAGCTGCATATTCATTACTTAAATCCATTGTAGGTGAAGTGGCTATAGTGGAGGATGAGCCATGCTGTCATTCGCCGCTATATCTAGCAGGTGATTGGAGTAGATTTAAGGAAGGAGTGTTAAAGGTTATTAAAAGTATCAAGAACGCTGGTGGTAGTGTTGTAGTAACTACGTGTCCAGCATGTACTAGGTCCTTAAGGGAGTACGCGAGGAATGTTGGCGTAGAGCATGATTTAAGTGTATACCATATAGTTGAGTATTTAAGGGAGTTGCTCAATCAAGGTAGGTTACCTAATCTCGAACTTGAGGCTACCATTACTTACCATGACCCGTGCGAGTTAGGTAGGCATATGGGTATAGTTAGGGAGCCTAGGGAACTGCTAAATCGTATTAGGGGGATTAAGCTTGTTGAGATGAAGGCATCAGGATTGGAGAGTAACTGCTGCGGCGGAGGAGGGCTCTACCTGCCCTTAGACCCGGAGGGAAGCATGTCTATAGCGATAAATAGGTTGAACGACCTACCCGATGGGGTTAAGTACTTAGTGACCGCATGCCCCAGCTGTGAAGTACAGTTAAGTAGGGCTGTACAGACCGTTAACCTCGACATCGAGGTAGTCGATATCTCAGAGATCGTTTGGAGATCGTTAAGTAGATCCAACTAAATCGCATCGAATTTATTACTAACATCTTAAAGTATCTTTAGGGGTGTAGAGGAATCAATTTAGCGCTATATATCGATCTATTCATTAAGTTCTTTAAGATAGGTTTAATAGGCTTTGGGGGCGGTTGGTCAATACTTAAGTTGATTGAGGAGGAAGCCGTATTAAATTCTAAGTGGTTGAGTGAGAAGGAGTTCAGCGACTTGGTAGCTATCGCTGCCTCAACTCCAGGCCCCATAGCATTAAATGCCGCCACATATATAGGTTATAAGTTAGGGGGCGTGTTAGGTGCAACTATAGCCTCGTTCGCCGTCGTATTACCTCCATTCATTACCATATTATTAATTGCCTACGGACTATCATTCTATGTTAACAACATCTACGTTAAGGGATTCATTAATGGCTTAAAGGCAGTCGTATTAGGCCTCTTCATGATGTCGGCATTAACTACGTTCCGCTCGGTATTTACTTCATTAAATACCCCCTTCCAGATAATATTCATACTCGTCCTGACCATGCTCTTCATAGTAATGCTCTCATGGATTAAGCTGGAGCCTTTGATGGCGGTACTTATTACCGGATTACTGGGGGTCCTAGCAACGGTGCTGGGAATATGGTAGATATTAGTTTATTTACTCCATCTACCTAAGTACATATGGTTGAAGTATGCAGGTAGAATTTAGTGGTGAGGCTAGAATTCAAAGGGCGATGATAAATTTAGCTCAAGTTAGGTTGAGTCCGGAGGACTTGTCAAACCCCATATCATTTCAATTAGCCTTATCGAGGATCTACGAGAACTTAATGAAGGCTTTGGAGGGAGGGGTTAGATACTCATACGTAGCTGAGGTTAGGTTTAAGGATTCACTAGGCAATCAAATAGTATTCGCTGTTGATTTAGGTGATAAGATGCCCCCCATGTCATCTGATAGAGTTAAGGCAAGGATATTAGTTGAATTCTACGAAGAACGCGAGGAATGATTTTTAATTACAGTTAAATCAAATATCGATCTAGACATACATACGTATATCTCAGTTAGGTAATGGCTTAACCTCATAGACTCGTTCAATTCTATGTGGGATCCCTTACAGAGCAGCTCACCAGTATTTACTACGCTAGATGCTTTCTCAACAAATTCATCACCACATACGCTACCTACTAACTTATAACACTCACTTAATGATTTCATGCCTAAGTATGTACATAGCCGCTTGAATTCTGAGGAGAATGACATAATTACGTACCTCAAGGCGTAATCCAAGCATAAATCGTTGCACTCCCTTAAAACCCTAGTAACCGCGGTGATCAACTCCCCACACCTAATTAACCAACCCCTTAAATCATCACCTAACATACGTTAATTAATATTAGAAGGCCTATAAGTACTTTTAGTACTTCATTAATTGGTGATTGGATGATCGATAAGCTAACTAATGCTTTAAGGGCTTTAGGAGCGACTAAAGTTAAGAGCATTAAAGAACGTGATTGTGTACTATTAGTTGTTGAAGTAGGTAATGATGTCTTCTTACTGTCCCTAAGTAAGGGTAGATTCACTGGGAGCTATGTAATTAAGTTAGCACCATCAGATAAGGTAGGGGGTTGGAGCTGTATCGATGTAGAGTACAGCCCGTACGGGCTCTACGTCCTTGGAAGCGAGGAAGATGAGGTACTAGGTAGGGTTATCACTAAATTCAAGATGCTCTTAAGCGCTGGGCCTAAGGTAACTTAGGCTGGGGAATAATTTATTAATCCCTTTATTTATAAAACCATTTTAATTAACATTAAAGAATCATTATACATGGTTAAACTTATTAACTTACCCTAGAAGATTAGTTAGTGGTAGCATTAATGAAGCTACCTAAGTTATTTTCAATACATGATGTTGAGTTAAAGGGTAGTAAAGTTCTAGTGCGGGTCGATTTTAACTGTCCCATAGGGTCGAATGGCGAGATATTAGATGACTCTAGGATTAGAGCTCACGTACCTACTATTAAGGAGTTGTTAAGGCGAGACGCTGCCGTAGTTCTAATCTCCCATCAAGGTAGGCCTGGTGAGCCTGACTTCGTAACACTTGAAAACCACTGTAGTATCTTAAGTAAGTGCTTAGGAATGAATGTTAAGTTCGTGCCTGATGTCATAGGGCCTACGGCAATTAATGAGGTGAGGAACCTACGTGCAGGTGAGGTATTACTCTTAGATAACTTAAGGCTTATCTCAGAGGAAATCATTGAGGCGGTGCCTGAGGTCCAAGCCAGGACTTACTTAGTACGTAAGTTAGCACCTAACTTCAATTACTTCGTGTTTGATGCGTTTGCAACAGCGCATAGAAGTCAGCCAAGCATTGTAGGATTCCCCATCGTATTGCCCTCGGTCATAGGTGAGGTTATGAAGAGGGAGTTAGATGCGTTAAGTAGGATCTACGAGGTTAGTGAGGGGCCGAAAGTATTTGTACTAGGAGGTGCTAAAGTTCAAGACACTATAAAGATCGTTGAATACCTAACTAAGAATAAGGTAGCCGATAGAATACTTACAGCAGGGCTGGTTGGCATATTCTTCCACGTAGCTAAGGGAGGTAGCGTTAATAAGGAGACTTTGAAGGTTCTTGAGTCTAAGGGACTTCTCTCACTAATACCGAGAGCACGTAAGCTAATACTTTCAGGAGCTCCTATTGAAACACCCTACGACTATAGGTCATTTAAGGATGGCGGTGAAGTAGTTGAGGACTCAGTAAGCAGATTAGATGGTAAGGCATTGGATATAGGTTCATATACAATCTCGATGTACTCGGAATTGATTAAGGAGGCAAAATTAGTCGTTATGAGAGGGCCTGCAGGCTATATTGAAGATGAAAGATTTAGGGAGGGCACAGTAAAGCTACTTAAGGCTGCTCTTAATAGTAATGCATACGTAATTATTGGAGGGGGCCACCTAGCTGCAATGGTAGAGGGCAATGTTAGGGAAAACGTCCACGTATCCACTGGTGGTGGAGCCCTCCTCATCTTCCTATCCGGTGAGCCATTACCTGCCATAGATGCCCTAGCTGAATCAACCAAAAAATTTTTCACCAACCTAACAATTAAGTAAATTAAAATAGGTGATTTAAGGCATGACCTACTATAGGGAACCAACATACATCATAAGCTTCATGCTTAGAAGGATCCTAGTTCCAGTAGACGGTAGCGCTAATAGTTTAAAAGCCCTTGACATAGCTTTAGATTTCGCTAAGAGGTATGGGTCTAAGGTAACTACGTTAATAGTTGATGATGGTAAGTTGAATGTGAACGAAGTAGCGACTGAAGTCAATGATAGAGCCCGTAGGGCAGGGATTGAATTAAGCGTTAAGGTTAAAGAGGTTAGAAATGCTGGTGAGAGCGTTGTTAGTAAGGTCATTGACGAGATATCTGAAGGTAGCTACGACTTAGTTATCATAGGGGCTAGAGGTAGGACGGTATCTGAGCAATTATTAATTGGGAGTACAGCCCTCTCGGTGATCATTAACTCGCCAGTATCGTGTTTGGTCGTTAGATAAATAATAAATCATCTATGATTAATATGATCGACCGCCATAATGATTTTAGGGGTTGAATGCCGTGAGTACCGAGCTGGCTAGAGAGCGAGCCGTTCGTGAGGCAATTAAGTACTTAGAAGGCGCTGAAGTAATAGGAGTAGGTACTGGAAGCACTGTTGAAAAACTCATTAATCTTATGAGGGAGTCCAAAGAACTACATAATAAGTGTTTTCTTGCATCATCTATAGACACCGCATTAAAGTTGAAGAGGGCAAACTTTAAAGTCCTTAATATTCTGTCCACCGACCATATAGATGTATACGTTGATAGCGCTGATAAAGTTGATTTAAACTTAAATATGATTAAGGGAGGCGGGGCGGCATTAACTATGGAGAAATTGCTTGCTTACTACTCTAAATTAAATATCTTCATCATCGACTACAGTAAATTAGTTAAGTCCTTCAGCAGCAATGACTACGTACCCGTGGATGTACTTCCATGCGCAGTAAATATGTTTATTAGGCACCTAAGTACCTTAGGCTACGAATGTGTAATACGAACCTCAGGTAAGGGTAAGTACGGTCCAGTAGTATCAGATGTGGGTGGCGTTATCGTAGATGTTAGACTTCATGAAGGACTAGATTTAGTTAAATTCAATAACATGATTAGGTCCCAGCCAGGGGTTATCGAGACCGGTCTCTTCATAGGGCTATCGGATATAGTCCTAGTTGGATATGAGGATGGTGTTGAGGTTTTAAGGGGAGTCCGGACTTCAAATAGCTGAATAAACTTGAAATTAAGCCCTACCCGCCTTCACAAATCGAAGTTTAAATCTATGTATTTCATATGCATCGAGCAATCACAAATCCAGCCCTTACAATCGCTTTACTCGGAGTGGATCCATATGATGGTTATCTCCTTCCACCAATACTGACCTCCTCCCCGCCCTGAAGGGCGAGGGCT
>JAGDWE010000025.1 GCA_023255965.1 Desulfurococcales archaeon
TATCGGCGATTACACCTCCAGTCGCCTTAGCTGCCTACGCAGCAGCCTCCATAGCCAAGGATGATCCTATGAAGATCGGCCTGCAGGCAACTAAGCTAGGTATTGCTGCAATACTTACACCATTTATATTAATATTTAAGCCTGAATTGCTGTTAATAGCCGTGAAACCTTTGTCGATAATGATAATGAACGTATGCACAGCATTCATAGCTATATATGCCATTGCTGCTGCTTTGGAAGGGTATATTAAGGGACCTATGAATATCGTTGAAAGAGCTTTATTGTTTATTGGCGGTATCACTCTATTTGCACCTACGACGTTGGAACTAGATCTAATATCCTTATTGATGATCGCCTTAGGTATGTTCATCCACTACAGTAGGATGAGGAAGTCAAGTAACTCGCAAGCATTAAAATCTAGACCTTAAGAGAATTTTTAATTCGATGCATCACACTTTAATTAAATATATATTTAACTGATTAAACCTAGGTAATCAATGTGGGTGCCCACATGTTAAGTAAATTAGCTGAATTACTAGTCAGCTACTGTATTAAGGCTACTAAAGGAGATGAAGTTAGGGTCTCTGCTACATATGATGCCATGTCATTAGTTAAAGAGTTATGGAAGAGCTTAGTTAGCTTAGGTGCCTACCCATACTTAAGCTTAGTTGATGAGGAACTTGAGGAAATATTCTACTTATATGCTTCGGAGGAACTTCTTAAACATGTACCGAGGGTTGATAAGTTTATTTATGAAAATATAAATGCATTTATATCAATCATATCCAGTACACATACTAAGCATTTAATTAGCGTAGCTCCCGAGAAATTAAGCATTAGGGCTAAGACATTAGGCGAATTAAGCAATATCTTCATCAATAGGGAGTCCTCTGGCGATCTAAGATGGGTTGCAACGATATATCCAACTAAGGCGCTAGCCCAAGAAGCAGGCATGTCGTTAATCGCTTACAAGGACTTCATATTCAGCGCATTAAAGCTATATGAGCCTAATCCTATTGATGCATGGATTAGACAGGCAGAAAAACAAAGTAGGATAGTTAACGTCTTAAGCAAGGTTAGTGAGTTAAGGTTCGTAGGTGAGGGTATCGATCTACATCTAAGGGTTGACGGTAGGACGTGGATTAATGATGACGGTAGGAAGAACATGCCGGGAGGCGAGGTCTACACTGCACCAATAGAGGATAGCGTTGAGGGCTATGTAGTGTTTACGTATCCAGCGATTTGGAGGGGTATCGAGATTGATGGTGTTAAACTATTTTTCAGGGGCGGTAAGGTAATTAATGCTTCAGCCACTAAAGGCGAGGAATTCATTAAGAAGATAATTAATATCGATGAGGGCTCGAGGAGGGTTGGTGAAGTTGCCTTCGGCCTTAACTACAATATTAATAGATTTACTAAGCAGATACTACTTGATGAGAAAATGGGTGGCACCATACATTTAGCGTTGGGTTCTGCATATTTAGGAAGTGGCGGGACAAATAAATCGGCTATACATTTAGACCTCATTAAGGATATGAGTAAAGGTAAGGTAATTGCTGATGGAGATGTCATCTACTCTGACGGCAGGTTTCTAAGTGATGTGCTATGATTAAGGTAGGTATAGTTGACACTACATTTGCTAGAATTGATATGGGGTCCATAGCTGAGGAGGTCATTAGAAATAACCTACCTAACTCGGTCGTATATAGATATACGGTCCCAGGCATTAAGGATATCCCAGTGGCAGCTAAGAAATTAATAGATGAGCTAGGATGCGATGGAGTCATAACGCTAGGCTGGGTAGGTAAGACTCTGACAGATAAATTAAGTTATGTGGCATTAAGCGTTGGATTACAGTTGGTTCAGTTAATGACCAATAAACACGTAATAGATGTAACCATACATGAAGATGAAGCAGACAGCGATGAAAAGCTATATGAAATAGCTGTAGATAGGGTTAAGAAGCACTCACTAAACCTTATTAAATTATTAACTGGCGGCAGGGAATCCCTTAGGAGGTATGCTGGTATGGGTTTGAGGCAAGGTTGCCCTGACGTGGGACCTCTTAAAACTACTTAAAACCCATCTGCTGTTCGGTTCTTGTAGGTGGTTGCCCGTGCCCATTAACTAGGTTGCTTTCGCCGCTTCGGCAATCTTCCCTCTTTCTCCTCTTTAATTAGGGCGAAGAATGCCCTCTAGGCTTCTGCGTTCTTCCTAGCGACTTGCTGGATACTGACCTTCAGTACATCCTTGTACTTGGCGTAAACCTCCTTCTCGGTCTTAGCGAAGTCCACCATCTCCTCGTTCTTGAACTGTTGCGTTCTGAGCCAGTTCACTTCGTTCCAACATTTGGCAGTAATAACGCCTAATTCCTTCAGCTTTTCGTGGGCGTCTTTGCTGACTACGAGCTTGACCACGTTAGTCCTCTTCACCGCTCCTGCTTGCACCTCCTGTACTCCTCGATGAGCCTCCTGATCACGTCGTCGTATGTCTCCCTTGGATGGATCTTCAGCTTCTTCAGCTCCTCCTTGGTGTCCTTACCGATCCTGATCGGCTCTGTGGCAGGAATGCTACCCCCATCTACAAATGTAGCAAAACACTTTATAAATCTTCATCCCCGCCTTGAAAGGCGAGGCTTTCGGATGTAAGGGCATTTAAGTAATCCTTTAAATCGTAGGTAACCTTACTAGCTGAGGATAATACTCCCTTAGAACCCTAACCATAGAAGCCCTTGCAATAAACGATCTAAGGGCGGATAGTGACGTCCTAAAGTACGTATCTGGATCGGACTTCACGTAGTTAATAACCTTTAGCGTTAAGTCACGAAATTCGCGGTACTCCTCATCGTTAATCGACCTCGCCTCAGGGGCTGCTGGGTCTATAGGATCCCTTATATCATGCCCAAAGAGCCATCCGTTTACATTATGGACTATGAATTCTAATGCACCACCATCCCTTGAGGAAATCGCTGGGACAGCATTTATAGAAGCCTTCATGTAACTAGTACCACACGCCTCCCAACCAGAGAATGGTGTAAATAATAGTAAATCGGCGCCCGATATTAGCTTCTTAGCGATGTCAACTGTGTACTCAGGTATGTATATGACGTTATCATACTTCCTACTTAGCTTCATAAACTCCTTCATTATCATTAACCCGTAGTTATCATGCGGGTGTGCCTTGCCGCCTAATACGTATATGACGTCATCCCTCCTCGACTCCACGATAAACCTAAGTATGAAGTCGGGTCTTTTGTACATAGTAAGTCTCCTCCCCCACATAACGACCACTTTATCGTCGATCGATACATCCTTATAGTTCCTTAGCAGGCTCTCTAATTCGCCCTTAATCCTAGATTTAATGGTTGGTAACGTATCTAACGTTAGGCTATGTGATTCGTAAGCCCTCCTCAATTCTGGGTGCATCCACCTCTCTAAATTAACTCCATTGGTTATATATGAAAGCTTATCGCTGAAGTGGGGGAAGATCTTAAGCAATACATCTAAGTGCTTGGCAGAGACCGCGAATGATTGATTAGAAGCTGCTAAACCTACCTCAGTAAGAACTACATCCGGGGACAGGAGCCTGTATCCGTACTCTGAGTTTATCAACTTGCTCGGAAATGTGGGATGTCCCCATATGCCTGCTGTATGTATAACTAATCTATACTTGCCGGGAATTTTAAGTATTAATGGAAGTAATGCGGTATACGCCTCCTGAAGATCTATGAACATTATGTCGTAGATATTGATGTTCCTCCTTATATACTCGGCCGCGCCCTTAGCAAGCAACGTATATTTGAAGAATCTTTCCTCAGTGCTTGATTCTATGTAAAGCCTCTTAGTTAATTCAACTGCCCATTGAGGCGCTGTGGGCCTGATAAATATCGCCTTAGCGCTTCCCACACTATAGCTGAGGGCCTCCACCTCAACATCGTCGCCCCTCAGCTTAACCTTAAACTTATCGTCAACTTTAAGCGAATCAAGGAAGGACTGAGGCTGGGGCTGAGGCTTAGGTATCGGATTAAACTCATTATCAAAGTCGTAGGATACATACCCCTCACTATATAGAAGTGATATTACAAGGTAGCTTAGCCCTAATGATGCGGCGGCATAGAATTTATCGCCTTCAAGTACTCCTAGACCCCCAGCATAGGTAAAACCGATATCTAAGGCTAAATCGGGGGTAACGCTGATTATGTTGTACCCCTCGCTGACCACCGGATCAAGTACATCAACAGCGTTAGTCAAGTACACACTAACCCAACTTATCTTTACTTATAAATTACTTATTTATAACCTTATAGGGTCATCAGATTATAGTTTAGTGCGATTAAACCTTCCCCGCCCACGCCCCTTCTAAATCGCCGTAGGCTAGTTCACCACGACCTCCTCTAATTACCTTGCTACCAACAGTAGAGCGGGCAGCAGGAACCCGAGGTCATCGTTAGGTTCATCGAGTTCTAGGGCCTTAAAACCTTAGAGCATGCCTAATAGCACCCGGAGCACTAAAGCACCTATGAATATCCTAAAGGATTCCATCCCCGAAACTGATGCCCAACCCCTACCGGGGCGTCTTCTTATATGGGCAGAGAACCGAATAAGCACAGTAATTGCACTCCCAAGGGTATCTTGGATACCTAGTATCCAGCACCCTATCAGCTACCTCGCTATCTAATATCCTATCGAGCACTTCATACTGGGTCACCCTATCTGGGGTAATGTAAATCAGTAGTGAATACTTTAAGTTGAATAGCCAATTATAGATCATTACCTGATCTACATGGTGATCATGTGGAAGGTTCATATCCGATCTAGAGGTCTTAATTTCAATACCTAAGTTACCTTCATCAGTAACTAATATCGCGTCAGCCCTACCTTTAATGACCACCTTCTCACTACTACCCGGGAGTTTGATCTCCTTAGATGATTCGACCTCCACCATTACCTTGTCTGCAAATATTTCCTTAAGAATGCTCTGCAACCCCCTATGAATCATGCTTCCATAAATGAATGCAGGGGTGAAGAGCTCCCTGAGGCCTAACTCCGGATACTTAATCTCATAGTCCCTTTTAAGCAAGCATCTAACTAGATCGGAGACCCAATAGACATTGGCTTCTCTAACATGCTTGCTTAATTCCTTCTTACTCAACTCATATATCAACTTAATTAAGTCCACAGTCATCCAATACTCAACCACAGTAACTTTAGCAAACACTAGTTATAACTAATTCTGAGAGCACTAGCTAAAGGGGTTCGGAGCTTCATCGAGTGATGAACACATCTAATTAGCCTTATGGAGTTGTTAAAAAGCCTTCAATTGATGAACATGGATTGATGATTTATAATAAAAGAAGGATAAACTTCGCCCTTCAGGGCGGGAGGGGGTCAGAATAACTTATAAGTAACTCGGGCATGTAGTAGTAGGTGTGCTTTAGGTGAGTAGCAAATTGATTGATCGAGTAATCGAAGTTCTAAAATCCATATATGATCCTGAAATTCCAATCAACATATACGACTTAGGATTAATCTATAACATAAGCGTCGATGATGCTGGCGTAGTCCGTATAGATATGACTTTAACAACACCGGGATGCCCTATAGCATTTTACGTAGTCCAGCAGATCATTAGCTCGGTTAAGAGCATAGAGGGTGTAAATGACGTTAAGGTAAATGTGACATTTAGCCCTCCATGGAATCCATTAAAGATGACTAAGGATGGTAGGGAGAGATTTAAGCAGCTATTTGGTTACGACATAGTTGAGGAGTTTCTGAAGACGCATGGAGGCGCCAAAGAGAATGCCAGTAAATGACCATAGGGAACTATGGGGTAGTAAGGAATTAAGAATTAAGTTCTGCCTGGTGGTCACCAGCGACTCGGTTTATAGTGGTTTGAAGGAGGATTTAATTACCCCATTAGTTAAATCATTAATTACTAGGTCAGGTCATGAATTAATGGTAAGTGAGGTAGTTCCTAACGATGAGGAAGCGATATCCAACGCTATTAGAAAAAGCCTCGAGGTATGCGACGTAGTGTTAGTAAGTGGGGGTACTGGAATAAGTAGAAAGGACTTAAGTGCTGACGTAGCTATAAGGCACTGCAACAAGCTAATACCAGGCTATGGGGAATTATTTAGGTATTTAACCTACTTACAATACGGTTCTGCAGCAATATTAAGCAGGAATTACGCCTGCATAGCAGGTGATTCAATAATATTCCTGACTCCTGGATCACCTCAAGCAGTTGAGCTAGCATTAACTAAGCTAATACTACCTGAGATTAAGCACATGATAGGGGAGTTAAGAAAAGAGAAACTAAGCAATTCTTAGATTGATCCGCACACCCCCAGCATCTCTATAACCTTATTCCACCCTGGATTATCGCCTTGGTGAAAAGGCTTTAAGGGCCCTTAGACGCTCTAGGTGCTTGAACGCGATCCCGCACCTCGATGGCTGTGGGGTAGTTATCAGGGGTGGAGCTAGCGTTACTGGCCCGTAAGGCGGCTGAGCAGTGTCGGTTAATGAAGCACGAAAATGCGTGGACGCTGGTGAGGTCCGAGCCGATGAATCAATGCAATCACCGGCTTAATTACGCATGCGATGATATACCGAATTTTTATGATAGGTAATAACGCGTTCTACACTTTAATGAATGCCAAGTGTAGGAACTACCTCTATAAGGTCACCGCGATAAGATCGAGGAGTAGTGGGCCCGCGGGGATTTGAACCCCGGACCTCCGCCGCGTCAGGGCGGCGTCCTAGCCAGCTAGACGACGGGCCCCCCTTGAGTATTTACCTTGATGTTTTTAAGTTTTTATCTAGGTACTCTAAGCTTCTACGATTACTTAAGCTTATCCGACCTCCTCCCCGCCCTAAGGGGCAGGGCTCTTAGTTGAAATACGCTACCACCCATATTACTCTTCGTTACGGATGATGATTTCAGCACATAATCAATGAAGATCATTATAGTAGCTCCACAAATTAACTTTAAATGCCCTTAAACATCCATATTTTAGATGAGATGATGTGTGTGGCGGTCACGGATAATGCAGATGAAGACTTAGGAGCCCCCTGATCTTTATTAACGGACTTTATTTTCCTCCATCCTTTATTATTGGTAGGGTTACTTTGCGTTGTCCTTGGTACTTTCCTTTATACGGTTTATTAACTGGGGTAGTTAACTTAGCGAATACTACGTGGAGGAATCTAGTACCGGGGTAGATCTTTATTGGAAAGGATGAGGTAAGCAATTCGATAGTTATCTGACCCTCAAATCCTCCGTCAATTATTGTTGGCGGGATCATAAGCCCTAATCTGGCGAATGTAGACCTAAGCTGTACGAAGCCCATGAGTTCCGGTGGAAGTCCAATATATTCTAAGGTATGTAGTAGGTACCGCTTATTAGGTTTTAGGATGATGTACTCATCCTCACCGCATTCGTAGAGCTTACTTATATCGTCCGAAGCCCTCAAATCAAGTACGTCATCTACGTCCTTAAGTACGCAGTAACTACTGCCGAGTCTTAGGTCTACGCCGTTCTCCCTAACTATTTCATCCGAATACGGATCTATCTTTAATCTTCCACTACTTAAGTAAGCCCTTAAGTCAAAGTCTGAGAGGATCATTTCTCAACACCGCAGTAGCTATCAATTAATTCCTTAATTTCAGGTAATACCTTACTTACCTCATCAATCATCTTAGATATTAAGTCCCTAATCTCCCATTGAGCCTCCTTAGAAAGCCTTAGGCACGCTATGTGCAGGAATTCCCTTAAATTAACGGTCATCATTAATGCCGTAGTAACTGCTTGTGGAAGTATGTACCTCGCATCCTCGTATGGCACGCCGGCTGCCACCATCTCATTATATAGGTCGTAGGACTCCTTAACAATTCTCGTAAATTTCTCCTCAAATCCCTTATCTTTAACGCTCTGAGGCATTACATACCCCCTACTAACTGCTGAATACCTCTGAGATTCCTGCGTATAAGATGCTAGCCTATGACGTACTAATTGATGGCTAGTAACCCTTGAAATACCATCAATATAGAAAGTAAACACCACATGCTCAAGCACGGATGGATACTTAACGCCCTCCAACATCCACCTACTCAAGTCACCTTCGTATTCATTTAAATAATATTCAAGCCCGCGCTCTCTAACTTTACCTGCCGATATCTTAAAACCCAGCATGACCAACCTCCTGACATCCATTAAGCCGGGATTCCATGACAGCAACTTAACTTCCATAAACACCCAATAACATCTACGTAATATCTTACTTAAAAGGAGTGGTACTTATGTGGCTACACAGCCTCCTATACTCGTCGATTAAATTCACCTTAACGATATCTCCATAGGGTTTTAGCTCCTTAAATATTGCAGCCTTAAATCTCTGAAACTTCACATGGTCATGGAGCCAGCAATCAGGGGACATCCCAGCCTTTAAGCAGGTCTCGCTAAGGAACGTCTCGACGTCCCAACAGTACTCTACCGGCACCTCAGGCAGTAGCAATCCTTTATACATCCTATACTCAGCAATTAACCCATCAATGCCTATACGTACCTCCTTAAGTAGATCCCAACCCTTGGCAGCTATTGTCTCGGGGACTGAAAGAACGGAGACCTCAAATATAACGTCGCCGATTTCCTTAATATCAAGGGGATTAAATCTCGGGTCCTCGGTAGCTGCGGCTATTGCTGCATTAATCACGTTATTAGCTAATGGTTCAATCGGCTGTAAATACCCTATACAACCCCTCAGCTCGTAATAACCTAAAACTAACTTACGTATGGTGACGAAGGACATACCCTTAAGTAGCAACTTGCTTGGCGTATCTGGAGGCGGCTTAATCACTTCGCCACCACTTAGATAGGCTTTAACGGCATTCCTAGCCAACCTTACTAGGAATGCTCCCTCATCGAGTGTTACGGAGTCAGGGTCTACGTATTCATCAGGCATTGCTTGGCACCTCGGTCCCCGATATACGTTTATTATTCGCCCTCTTAAGTACGTCGTCGATGGTTTTCCAATGGGCGCCCTGCCAGTAAACCTTATTGCATTTAGGACACCTCCAAAACTTATCGTGATTTAAAGCAACGTTCTTCGGTATTAAGTGCAACACCTCAGCCTTAGGCACCAGCATTAATTCGGTATTGCATTTAGGGCACCTAGTTTTAGATTCCTTAAATGTTAAGTCGATCCCTAGCCTTATAGATAAAATGGCTAAAGCATCAGCCACATCATCAAATGCATCAATGTACACGCTCTTCACTCCCTTACTTAACGCCCTCCTATATAGGCTTAAATCACGTGTAATTAAGACCCTATCCTCCTTCTTAGCTATGTTGATTAATAACCAGTCCTCAACATTTCTATAGTATATTGTATCATAGCCTAGAATTCTAAGCCAGCGAGCCAGACTACCTAACATTGAATCGATAACCAATCTCATCAGTTAAATAGGCAATACCCCTAATTTAAGCTTTCTACGACGGCATCACGAATTCGCGTTCCCACACTCACGGTACTTCTAATTGTTTCTCATTATTTCTAATTCCTTGAGCGGGGTTGGCCCTCGGTGCAGGGTCACTAGCTCTACCCACACCTCATGGGATCCC
>JAGDWE010000038.1 GCA_023255965.1 Desulfurococcales archaeon
AACAATTAGAAGTGCCGTGAGAGGAGAAACGCTTAACCTGAAACCAGCTTATTAATTAACTCTATAGCCGTCGCTGAATCGCTTACTTCGTAGTATTCAGCGTCATGAATTAATGAGGAATCCGGATCCTTTAAAGCATGTCCGGTAGCTATAGCCACCACAGTATCATCCCTTCCTACGATGCCTAACTCAACCGCCTTATATAGGCCGGCTATTGATGACGCACTAGCTGGTTCAACGCCTAATCCCTCAAGCCTAGCTATCATTCTCTGAGCTTCAATGATCTCCTGATCACTTACTGATAACGCATAACCCCTACTTTCTGTCAATGCGTTTAAGGCCCTCTCCCAATGCACCGGATTACCTATCCTAATGGCTGATGCAATTGTGGTTGGATCGATTACGGGTTTATATATGCCGAATTTAAATGCATTTACTATAGGTGATGCACCCTCTGCCTGAACTCCTAATATCCTAGGTAGCTTACTGACTAATCCTAGTCTCTTAAGCTCCTTAAAGCCCTTCCATAAGGCAGTTATATTACCTCCATTACCCACTGGAATCGCTATCCAGTCAGGTACCCCCAACTCATCAGCTATTTCGTAGGCAACGGTCTTCTGGCCTTCAATTCTCCACGGGTTAATTGAATTTAGAGGATACAGAGTTAGATCCTTCGCTAACTTGAGGACCACCGACATAGCTTCATCGAATCCGCCGCTAATCTCAATTACTGTGGCTCCATATAGTACTCCCTGACTCATCTTGCCCTTAGTTATACCTCCTTTAGGAACGATTATCAAGGGCTTAATACCTGCCCTCCTAGCGTATGCTGCCATACTTGATGATGTATTGCCGGTAGAGGCGCATACAACTCCCTTAGCCCCTAAGTATTTAGCCATCGAGACAGCTACGGTCATACCCCTATCCTTAAAGCTACCTGTAGGATTACTTCCCTCAAATTTAATATATAGTTCCCTAACATGTAATAGGCTCCCTAACCTCCTAGCCTCTACTAACGGTGTACCGCCCTCATATAAGGTAAATATCTCAGCATCTAACGGAATAGGTATTAATTCCCTGTATCTCCATAGGTAGAACTTCCTCTTCCTAAATACGTCCCATGATAAATCATTTATGTTGCTGAGCTCGACCCTCAATAATCCGCCGCAATCGCATAGAACCCTATAACTTAATATATCGTATATCCTACCGCATTTCTCACACGTTAGAAGGTTTGGGGCATGTTAAACCACCACCTAAACTTAAGTAATTTAGTATTTAAATACTTAACTAGCGGCGACGTAGTAGTTAAACTCCCTCAAGATTAATAAATTAGTTTAGAGAGAGGATTATTAGGCGTTTAATTTGGTGAAAGTTAAGAGCGTTTCAACCCTAAGTAAGGGGGTTAAGAGCATTTACGATGAACTATACGGCTACATACCCGTTTCTGAGGTCGAGCTTAAAGTCATCGAATCACCTGTGGTTCAGAGGTTAAGGAGGATTAAGCAATTAGCTCTAGCATGGTACGTCTATCCTGGGGCCGTCCATACCAGGTTCTCCCATTCATTAGGGGTAATGCATGTAATAGGTATTATAGCTGGTAAGCTGATTGAGGAGGGGTACATAAGGCGTGATGACTACGAATTACTTAGAATTGCTGGGGCATTGCATGACGTAGGTCATGCACCCTACAGCCATGCAATAGAGCTCTATATGACTAATTACTTCAGGATAAAGCATGAGGAACTAGCTACATATATTATAGAGAATGACCCGTACTTGAATGAGATTTTCTCTAAATACTCAATAAACCCTAAGGAAGTATCATCGATAATTAAGGGAGTACATAAGGAGCCGCTTTACAATATGCTACTATCAAGCGACTTAGATGCTGATAGAATTGATTACCTACTTAGGGACTCCCTCCATACGGGAGTTGCATATGGGATGATCGATGTAGATAGGATACTACACACCATAACGGTGGATAAGGATGGTGAGCTAGCAGTACCGGCTAAGTCCGTACAGGCAGTTGAGAACTTCTATATCGCCAGAATGCATATGTATAGAGCTGTATACCACCATAAAACCATAGCTGCTTTCCAAGTAATGATGAGGAATATATATGAATTACTAATCAGTGAGCTAGGTGAGTACTTAAATCCATACTCGAGCCTATCGAATATACTACAGAGCATTAGAAATGGTACCTTCTATTTATGGGATGACAACTTTATAGCTGGTTTAATGAATTTAGTCCTAATTAGGAATTTGGGTAGCGATGATCTGAGGGAGCTAATTAAATTGCTGCTCAATAGGGTCGGCTATAAGGCGGTATACGATAAGATCAAATTATCCGCAGAGCCGGTGACCGTCGACTCGGATGAGGAGGCTAAGTCCTTAATAGACGCTAAGGATATGATACTCAGTAGGTTAGGCTATAAGGACTACATGGTAATACCCTACGTCGAGGAATTAAGCCTAGTTGATGAGGACGTATGTGTTAAGGTAATGGATGAAAATTCCTCAGTTAAGATAACTGAATACTCTTCCTCGATAATTACGTCGCTACCTAATTACATAGCCATATTAAGGCTATATGTGCATCCATATATACTAGAAAACGTTAAGAAGCACATTAGTAATTTAAGTCCTTAATCATTAAATACGCATCCTCACCATCAGGGTAGTAATTGCGGAGAACCCTAACTAACTTGTATCCCAGGCCCTCATAAAGCTTAATAGCTATCGAATTACTCACTGCTACCTCAAGCCTCACCCCCTTAACTCCGTCACGACGTAGCCTAGACTCCACGGCCCTTATCAATGCCTTACCTATCCCCATCCCCCTGAATTCAGGGTCAACGGCTATCGACATAATGTGACCATATCCATCCTTATCGAGCGCGGCTGTAACATATCCAACTACTTTACCACAGTATTTACTGACTAAGAAGTAGTTAGGGAATAAGTTAAGCAATGTGATGAATGTCATCGGTGTGTATGGATACTTAAATGACTTAACCTCGACATCGATCACACCTTTAATGTCCTCAACCCTAGCCTCCCCAATCTCCAACGAACATTTAATCATTAATCAAACTCCTTAAATACTATAAGAAGAGTGCTTAAAATTAATAATAACTAATCCACGCCTTAACCTTAAGACAGCGTTTCCCTGCTCACGTCCCCGTTGATGGGACTAGTCCTCTGTGCAGGATCACTGGCTTCACTTGCACTCCATGGGCTCGTAGAGCCCAGCGCCATGGGACCCATCTGAGGAGTTTAAGCTCTACACCCTCCCACCGCAACGTAAATCGCTATAACATCAAGGGCTACGGCCATGAGGTTGGAAAACTAACGAAAATTATTACAACTGAAAGCCTCGCCTTTCAAGGGCGGGGGATGAAAGCTTATGAGTTTATGTAATTCATTCTCTAGCAATGATGAGTGCTGGTAATATTCGCTATTTGATGGTGGGTTGCCCCCAAGAACTCGATGAGGGTTTGGCAACCCAGAGAAAAGCCATATGGGGGAAGCTCTGGCCCTCCCAACTGCCCAGCAGATGACAGATGTAAACCCAAATAGAGGCTGGGAACCGATGAAACCCCTAAGGAAACCCTCACCCTTTGGGGCGGGGAGGAGGTCAGCTAGATTAATATAGCAAGTAGATGCATCCTAAGCTGTTGGTAATGAGCAGGAAGTAGGACTAAGCTGTATATGAGCTGGAGTAGCAAAGCTGTCGAAGATCAACAGATAACCGCCTCAACCATATTATATTTTACTTTCTTTAAAACACTAATATACTTGGTGGCATATTGGCTGAAGAGTTCATGGATGAGTGGTTTAGATCTGTAAGTACCGTTAGGGAATTATATCCGGACAACATCGTTTATGAGATAGGCCCTAATAATCTACCAGCTTTAACCGATTTAAGGAGAGCCATTATTGATTCTGTGAGGAACCCCATAGGGAGTGAACCAATCGATAAAATGGTTAAGCCTGGGATGAAGGTAGTTATAGTTGCTGACGACATCACTAGGGCAACCCCCAGAGATAAGATCATTCCTGTACTCCTTGACGAATTAAATAATGCCGGGGTTAGCGATGATGACATCACTGTGGTTATAGCTCTAGGGACGCACAGGTATATGACCAATGAGGAGATACTTAAGTGCTTCGGTAATGAGGTTGTCAAGAGGGTTAGAATAGTAAATCATGAGTGGATGGATCCAAGCAAGTTAGTTTATGTGGGGACTACAAAGAGGGGTACGCCAGTATATGTAAATAGATTAGTCTACGAATCGGACTTCGTTATAGGCGTAGGTAGCATTATACCGCACCTGTATGCTGGCTACGGAGGCGGGGCTAAGATAATTCAGCCTGGAGTCTGTGGAGAGGTGACTACCGCATACACACATATTTTGGCAGCTATCGAGGACCCTATGAACCTCCTAGGGAACCCGGATAACGTAGTTAGAAAGGAAATGGAGGAGGTAGCTGATGTCGTTGGCTTAGACTTCATAGTTAACGTCGTATTTAACGGTAATGGCGAAGTAGTAAAGGTTGTTGCAGGGGATATGAGGAAGGCATTCAGGGAGGGGGTGAGGGTGGCTGAGCAGATCTACAGGAGGGAGATACCGGAGTTAGCTGATGTAGTATTAGTTAATACTTACCCAGCATTAATTGATTACTGGCAGGCAATTAAGGGGTTTGCCCATGCACAGTTAGGTGTTAAGGAGGGGGGTACAATAATCTTATATACTGACTGCCCTGACGGCATATCACCAATACACGGCAAGACGTTCGAGAAGTACAGCAAGGCCAGCATTAAGGAATTAGATGAAGTGATTAGAAACCGAGGCGAGGAGGACTTAGTGGGCCTAGCGTCAGTCTACGTACACACCAAATACATTAACAGGACCGAATGCATATGCGTATCTAGGGGCCTAACCTTAAGGGACAAGGAAATACTTAGGTTCAAACATGCAGATAACATAATTCAAGCTCTTGAGCTCGCTCTAAGGAAGCATGGAAGGAGCGCTAAGATAGGTATAATACATCACGGCGGGGAGGTATACCCGGTTCTTAAGAGGTAGTTTTTAATTCTTTCTGGAGATCATAATAATGGTGATTTAATTGGATTACGAACAACTTCATAAAGAGCTGGTGGAGATTATTAGGCTTAAGGCTGATCCAGTAGGTTTTAAACTATTCGATGAAGTGCGCAGCGATTTACCTTATATCAATAAGAACCTAGCGCTTTGTCAGGTAATGAAGTTGGCAGCGATTTACGGTAGGGCGGTAGGCATAAGTGCAGATAATATTGATGCATGCGTCATAGGTAATTACGTAGCCGGGTTTAGGGATCTTCCTGATGGGTACTATAAGAGGTGGTCAGTAATGAGGAGGATGAGTGAAGAGGTGGCTAAGAAAACTATTGAGGGGATACATCATGTACCTCTAGGTAAGTATAAGTCAGGCGTCCTAGCACCGCTTAAGAGATTTAAGGAATTAGGTATCGATCCGGATGGAGTACTGCTCTTCGGCAACTCAACACACGCGTATCTACTCTTAGTAGGGTACTTTGATGCCACAGGCCATAAGCCGCAGTCCGACTTCAACGGCCACGCCGCGTGTGAAGTAATTGCATCAGTACTTAATGGCAAGTCCCCATGGCTTACTATACCCTGCGGGGGTGCTAGAGGGCTTGCTGAGGCCCAGGACGATGAAATATGGTTGGGTATGACCGTTGAACATCTACGTAGTGCTATTAGTAGGTTAAAGGACGTGAGGAGTAAGTACCCGCCGACGGTATATGAGATCCTTATGACCACGCCTATCCCCGAGCACTCATTAACCCAGTTGATCAGGAGGTGATCAACCTATGTATCCCTCTATCCTCACAGCAGGAGCTAGCTCACTAACTAAATACCCTTTTTCATAGCTAACCCTAAGATCCCTGATCCTACCTATGGCTGATATAGTCATCAACTTACTTAAAGGTATTTTAACCTCGTTAACTATGAACCTATCCCTTACCTCACCTCCATCAATATATAACGTATACTCCGGAACTATCCTTATGTAGTTCCCTTCGGTCTCCGCCTTAATTACTCCCTCAACCACAAACCCGGATCTGGTCTCACGAAGTAGTTCGTCATCCCTCCAATCACCTGCCCCCATAACTAACGTCGTATGATATGGAATTGGCGGATGGTAAAGCCCATAAGATGAGCCAGCCCTACTATCTAATTGTTTAGCAGTTAGCCTTGTATGATGGTAGTCAATAACCACACCATCCTCTATTAACTTCCTCTTAATGGTGGGTACACCCTCATCATCAAACACCCTTATGGTCGGCGATGAAGAATTATATGGGTCATCGATCACCTCGACTTCATGGGGCCCTATCCTCCTTCCTATGGGGATCCTATTTACTGCGGTGGCTTCGAGTAGGTGTGAGAGCTCGTGAATCAATGCAGCAGTCACCTCGGGTCTTAGTAGAAGCTGATGTCTGCCAATAAACACAGGATTCAATGCCTTAGCCTTAGAGCTAGCTATACTCTTCTCATAGGCCCTTCGTAATAACTTATCTATCACCCCCTCACCCACATTACTTAAGTTAGTCACTAACGCAGTATGTACTCCCCCATAGCCGTACCTCAAACCCCTGCTAATTACTCCAGCCAATAACTCAATAACGACCTTTTCCTCACTAGCTACGCCAACATCCCTCTCAATTACCTTCCTATAATTCCTGATGTTGATTATGAACTCGCACCTAATCACATTGGCGCCCTTTAACTCATTACACACATCGGCAGCTGCCTTAATTAAGTCCTTAGGGTCCCTATCTAAGGCGCCTAAAGATATCCTCCCCACATAAAGCTCCGTATCCAGCAATTCGTTATAGGTTGGCGAATCCCCTACGGTTATTAACTCGTCAGGTCTTAATTCATTTACATCGCATCCCTGGCACGACGCAATAATCCACCTACCGTTGATGAACCTCCTTATAGCACTAACCTTAAGCGAGGATTTATTGAGCTCTATGTGGCCATCCCTATACGCCAACTCTAAATTATCCTCAAAGTAATTAACTATGTCATTATACTCCATCATGGATTTAAGTACCCTTAATACGCCTCATAATGGCTGGTAATCGACTTAAATATCCTAAACGCTATGTATGCAAGTAAGGCGAGTACAGCCGCCATAACCAATGCTAATATCGCAGTTAGCGCTGGCTGCATGCCGACGGAGAGACATATCGGTATGAAGAATATTAAAATACATGTAAGTCCGCTAACATCAACCGAGCTCCATGGAGCCCTAGCAAACGTTGCAATCACTGGTACTAGCATTAGTAACGCTATGCCAGCTACTATGAGGGTGAACCCTATTAAGGCATACCTCATTTAATCACCTTAAGTAATAGTTAACAAGGGTTAATGTTATGGCTAAGGCGGTTAAAGCTATTGCTAATATGAGCATTACCTTAGTCACATCCTTATTAGATCCGAAAACTATGGGTATAGGTCCTACGATAACTGCTCCACCAACGTCTACGTGTCCCTCACGCCTACTCGAATCGCTACGTACAGTCCTTCTTAGTACGTCTATAAATATCAGTAATGTACCTACGAATATCAATATAACAGCTACGACCATCATTAAGTATAACGGAACCTGGATCACTAGATCACCAATACCTATAGATTATAAGAAGCTTTTAACCATTATTAAATCCAGGAAGCACCGTAAATGCCGTCTGAATATGCCTTACCCCCTTAATGCCACCTAACTCGCTGTGAAACCTCTTAACGACTTCAACATCACCTCTCACAGCTATTATCAACATACATAGATTGCTACTTAAATGGACGTGCATAGCCGCTGAGATGACGTTTAAGTACTTGTGCTGTATGTCGGTTAGTTCCTCCTCAACACCGTGTTCCCCATGATCGTATATTACTACAACGCATCCGGCTATATATCCCTTAGTATCGACCCATTTATGCATTGATATAAATAGTTGTACGGCGTCTTGAAAAGCTCTAGACCTGCTTTTATATCCTAACGATTTTATCAATCTATCGAATTCCTTCATCACATCCTCAGGTAGTGCAACGCCGGTCTTCACGCTTCCCATAAACACCACCATGATGGAACTTAATATTAACCCTAATAAGTTAAAATCGTGTAGGTGAATCGATGAACTTAATTATAGTTAAGGGGGGTAAGGTATATAGCCCTACGTACTTAGGTGAGAAAGACGTCGCAATAATAGGTAAGTACATCGTAGCGATAGGTAATTTAGGTGAGGCCAACTTCAAGCTATCACGACTTAACGTCAGCGTCTTAGATGCCGAGGAGTGCTACCTAGTTCCAGGATTTATAGATCAACATGTACATGTGTTGGGGCTGGAGGTGAGGGAGGTCCCTTATTTAGGACCCCGCCCATAGAAGTTGGTGAGACAGTTAGATCCGGCGTGACATCGCTGGTTGGACTATTAGGTACTGACGGATATACGAGGTCCCTTAGAGACCTACTTATGAAGATAAGGCAACTTAATGCTGAAGGCGTATCTGCATGGATGTATACTGGATCTTATCAGGTGCCGCCGCCTACAATAACCGGTAGTGTGGCAAGCGACATCATATTAATTAATGAGGTAATAGGCGTTAGGACATCCATATCCGACCATAGATCCTCACACCCATCAATAGATGGATTAAGGAGGTTGTCTTCGGAGGCACGAGTAGCAGGCATGATATCAGGTAAGGCTGGTATAGTGCATGTTTACGTAGGTGATGAGCCCTCCGGCTTAACGCCCATATATGAAGCCATCGAAGGTACTTTAATACCGATAGAGCAATTCGCACCAACGCATTTTAAATAGGAACGAATGGCTTCTCGATCAAGCTGTGGAGTTCGGTAAGAAGGGAGGATATGTGGATGTATCATCATGTATATCCCCTGAACTAGGCTTTGGAAAGGCCATTAAGGGAAGTACGGCTATTAAGTACTTAATTAGTAAGGGATAGAAACATTTATTAGGGTCATTGAGGGAATTTTATAGGCAGTTGGGGTCGGATGTTGGAGAAACTGTTGAAGCCTAAAGAGTTCTGCGAGGTTGTTGGGATTAGCTATAGGACTTTTAAGCGGTGGGTCTCCGAGGGTAAAGTGCGCGTTGTGCGGACGCCTAGTGGCAGGATAAGAGTGCCGTACTCCGAGGTCGAGCGCATCTTTGGAGGGAGACCGGAAGCCAGAGAAGTGAGGGCTGTTATCTACGCTCGCGTGAGCTCTAGCGACCAGGGGAGCGACTTGGAGAGGCAGGTGCAGTACCTTACGCAGTACTGCTCTGCGAAGGGGTATAGGCTAGTTGACGTGTTAACAGACATCGCCAGCGGGCTGAAGGCAGACCGCAGAGGGCTGCTCAAGCTCTTCGAATACGCCGTCAATAAACAAGTAGACATCGTAGTCATTGCATACAGGGATAGGCTGACTAGGTTCGGCTTCGAGTACCTCGAGTACTTCTTCAAGCAGTACGGGGTCAGG
>JAGDWE010000040.1 GCA_023255965.1 Desulfurococcales archaeon
GGTGATATGGGCTTCGGTGAAAGGGGCTCTGGGGGCAATGAAGCCAAGGGTAGAGGATTAATATCGAAGAGTATCAAGCCCGATGAAACCTGAACCCCGTACTTCTCTACCTTACTAGTTCTTACCGATGGGTTGATATTAGTGGATCTCAGGACTTTCAACTGCAATGACCTGTCCTAATGCCTCAGCGGCAATGATAGGCAGTATCCGTATCCCCGAGATGGATAGGGGTAAGCGCCTAAGGCCGATGTAGGGATGAACCGATGGAGTGCGGCCTTGAACCTCCCGCTCTAAGGGAGTTCTACCCTTTAGGAGGGAGAGGTTGGTTAGTGACCTCCTTCTCCGCCCTCATAAACACGTAAGTTAATGCTGAAGTTAATGCTAAGCACCATAGTGCTGTGAATAGGTTCCCGTATATTAGGTTAAGCACTGTCATTGAAAACATGTATATTAAGTACGTGCTCTCCGTTACGTACTTAGTGTTCAGGAGTCCTAATTCGGAACTGCCTTTAGGCGTTACCTTGTATCTAGCTGGTAGGCCCAGAATGGATCCAAGCGTATTTAATGAGATTACTGGCAGCAGAGCTACCGTGATTGCTGCCGATGATCCCATGGACTTGATGACTCTGACCTTATCCCTGCAGTCACTGGATAATGACCTATAGATAGTTGATGCGTAAAGTACTGTAGGTATTAAGATGCCTGAAATACCCCCTATCCCTAAGTTAAGTAAATCATCCTTTGCGATCAATGAAGCAAATGGTATGATCAAGCTGCCTAGAAATAGCATAGCGGTAGGCACGTACTGCAATAAGAATAATATAGCTTCTATCTTAATTAATAAACCTACATCGGCATTGATGAAATCCTTAAATAACTTCCTTAAAACTTCTACTGCTCCATAGGCCCACCTACCTTGCTGTATTCTTAGTGCTGCATACGTTGAAGGAACTAACACGTCGAGGACGGCGTCATCTACGTACGCTGTCTTAAAGCCATTAATAAGGAATTTTATGCCCATATACATATCATCCTGTATTACCTCATCCCATAAGCCGACCTTAATTAAAGCATCACGCCTGAATAAAGTCCCGGAACCTAACGGAAATATAAACAAATTAAGTGCCGACCTACCCTTATATAGGGTATCTACCGTGTACTTCATAGCCATACTTATCGCTCTAGCTAACCTAGTTTCCGCGTCATAGTAACCCCTCCATCTACCAACACATGCATCATAACCTGAGTTAACGCACTCAACTAATCTCTCAATGCACTCCTCCGTAGGCCTAGCGTCGACGTCCAGCACCAGCACATAGTCGTGGGACGCCTCAGTAATGCCCCTGTTTAACGCCTTAACTCTACTACCCTTACTAGGGTCCCCTATGATGAACTTGAGCTTAAGGTTAAGCTCCCTAGCTCTACTTTCGCAGATCTCCTTAAGAGTTAAAGCCCTATCTATCGGGTCATCCGATATGATTATTAGCTCGTAATCCCCCTTAAGATGGCCTAAGTTCTCAACCAACTTTACAATCAATTCCTCAGGCTCGTTCTTAATAGGAACTATGATTGAGACCCCGCTATATCGCTCCACATGCCTGATGCCCCTGTACCTGCTGCTCATTAAGTAATAACCACTATGAAGTAACATGAGGGTGATCGAGGGGAGAATAAAAAGCATGATGGAGATTAATTTAGCTATCAAGCCTAGAACCTCATATCACTATAGCTAGTGATAGGTCATTAACGTTAGTGCCGGTCGGCCCCGTATAGATGACCGATTTAAGCTTCTTTAGGTAGTTATGCGAGTCATTATTAGCTAACGCCTCAAACGGATTTAAGCCTAAATCCTTACCCTTAATTACCGTACTTCCATCAACTATGGCCCCAGCTGCGTCGCTTACGCCGTCAATGCCATCTGAACCTATAGATGCAAATACTACTCCATCTAACCCAGCTATAGATATCGCTACCGAGAGCGCTAGCTCCTGATTCCTACCCCCAACGCCACTGCCCCTAACGGTCACAGTCGTCTCACCACCCATTAGTAGCACCGCAGGCCTTTTAACGGGCTCGTCGTATGCCTTAATATTCCTTATGATGCCGGCTATGAACTTACCTACTTCTCTTGCCTCTCCCTCCATCATGGATGTAACTATTAATGTATTATACCCTAACCTCCTGGCTACTCCCTCCATAGCCTTTAAGCTTAGGTAATTGCTAGCGACGATCACGTTAAATACCTTCTTGAATATAGGGCTACCCGGCTTAGGTGTCTCAGGTAGCTCGCCCCTCAAACCCCTAGATAGCACCTCTCTAACGGACTCAGGTACTAGATCCCATATGCCATACCTCCTTAGTATTGACACAGCATCAGAGTACGTAGTGGAATCAGGTGCGGTCGGCCCTGAAGCTATGAACTCGACCGGATCCCCCACTACATCGGATAATATTAATGAGACGGTGGTTGCTGGGTAAAGGAGCTCAGCTAGCCTGCCTCCCTTAACTCTAGATATGTGCTTTCTAACGGTGTTCATTTCCTTAATATCAGCGCCGCTTCTAAGCAAGAGCGATGTGGTCTTCCTTAGGTCGTTAAGGTCTATGGGATCTACGGGCTCCTCGAATAAGGCCGAACCACCACCAGATATCAAAACTATGAAGACGTCGCCCTCCTCCCTAGTTTCAGCAAGCTTAAGTAATTCCTTAGTCGAATTTAATGAGCTCCCATCGGGTACTGGGTGACTGCCGTATAGCACCTTAATCCTCCTTAGATCCGGTGGCATGGTGCCCTTGGGGATTATTACCGCTCCATCAATTATTAGGTCTCCGAGGACTTCCTCAATACCTAAGGCCATATGCGCTGATGCCTTACCGAGTCCTAGTACCTTAACACCTCTATCAATGCTTAACTCATACCCATCAATTACCAACTTATTATTAACTAGCTTGACTTTGTCCTTAATGGCTTTGACAGGGTCTGCTGCAATTAAGCCTGCCTCAACGATTTTGAGCGCATCTCTATGTAGATTAGAATGTAGCAGCTCACCTAGGTTCCTAATCATAGCGGTCATCAATTTAGAATAATCGAATTAATTTATAAATCCTATAGTGGATTTTTTAGTCAGTATAGGGGGCTTTATGAATCTAAGTAAAGTTATTGAATGGCTATCAAGTACTGGCAGGCAGTTCATCGATGCTAGGAAATTAGCAAAGAAATTCAATATAAACACCTATACTGCCGGGAAGATACTTAAGGAGCTCCATAAGCTAGGTTATGTGGAGGTATATAGGAGGAGGAGGGGGAGATTCATCATATATAGAGCTAATAGGGTACCCAATTCTAACCTAGCTCATAAGCCGCCTTGAGCAGTTACCGTCGGAAGTAAATAATAAAAATGAGTTTTTAATTGATCGAACCCTTCAATTTTGATCCTAAAAGCCTACTAATTAGTACGGTTGACGCGTTATCCCCTGAAACATTAATCGCCGTCCTTAACGCATCAGCTATGGGATCCACAACCATCATAATCCCCACGCCCTCTAGCGGCAGCCCTAATACAGATAACACGTAGGCTAACATTATAGTCCCCCCGCCGGGTATCGCCGCAGTAGCTACAGAGCCTACGACCGCCGCTAATATAAGTAATGATATGTGGTAGGGGGATAACCCAATGTTAAATAGCTGAGCTATGAATAAGGCACTTAATGCTTGATACAAAGCTGTTCCATCCATGTTTACGGTAGCCCCAATAGGTAACGTGATGTTCAATATTTCCTCTGGGATCCCCATCCTCCTAGCAGCGTCCATGTTCGCTGGTAAAGTGACTGCGGATGATCTGGTGGCGAAGGCTATCATGAAGGGGGTTAACTGGGCCTTAAAGTACTTGATAGGGTTTAAACCACCCATTAGAACCAATATCGAGTATATTGCTATGAAGTGCATTAATGTGAAACTGTATTGAGTCGCTAGGAACTTAGCGTAGGCACTAAGCATCACCGGCCCGTATCTTATTATAAGCCAGGCTGAATACATGAATACAGCTACTGGAGCATAATACATTATAGCTCTTACGAATGCTATCATGAGCTTAGAGCCTAGTGATAGGAAGTACGAGATCTTCCTACCCTCATCACCCATCAACACAACTGAGATCCCCAATATCAATGCAAATATGATCATGGTCGTAGAGCCCCCAACAGCAAGTAAGTTGTTGAAGTCTAGCTGGAAGAACGACATAATTAAGTCTACACCGGACGGAGGCGTAGGCGGTTTATAGTCTTTGGGGACTTCAAGGCCTACGCCAAGACCTGGTTGGAATGCTTGACCAGCTATAATTCCTAGCACCGCAGCTACCGCTGAGGTTCCTAGATATATCACTAACATCAATGCAAGGATCGCCCCTAATCTCCTTGCATTAGCTATTGAAGATGTAGCGGCAGCTATCGTGAAGAATATTAAGGGAGGTATTACGATTCTAATTAGACGTACAAACACATCTCCAAACGCCTTAAACCAATCGGACAGAAGTACTTGAGTACCTTTAGGCGCTACCGCCAGAACCACGTTTCCAGTAATTATGCCTAATACGAAGCCTAATGCGATGGCTATTAGAAGTCCTTTAGATCCACCAAATTTTATTGACTCACTCATCTAGGCACCTTAGTTACTATTTAATTACCATAATATAAGCATTAATGAAATTATTTGAAGAATTATCTGACCAACTTAGAATGCCTTCGAATCAGCTACGTACCTGCGTGTGGTTCGACGTGCACTGTTACCTCCCACCCATACTTCATCTTAAGTTCCCTCTCAACCTCAGATGCTATTTCATGGGCGTCCACTAATTTGATGCTAGGTGGCAGTCTTATATGAAGCGTTACTTCAACATGTTCGCCATACTTATGGATATGTATGTGGTGTACATCCTTAACATCCTTAGACACTGAGGTAACTACGTTGACTATGTCCCTCTCTAAATCAGGTGTAGGCGCGTAACCTAATATCTCCCTAGATGAGTCATAGATCATCCTAACCGCAACGTATATTATGAACGCGGAGATCAGTATACCTAACACACCATCAACCCACCAAACATCACGACCTAATGATGCCCCGATAGCTATTAATGCCGACGCTACAGCATCACTCCTATGATGCCATGCGTCAGCCGCTAACGACTTAGAATCGTACTTAACACTTAACCTCAGCGAAAAACGTGCAAGTAATTCCTTGACTAACGCTGAAGTGAGTAAGACAGCCATTAAAATCCAATTGAAGTTCATGGGCTGCATGTTAATTAATTTATCGTAACTCCTCACACAGAATTCCCAACCAACTACAGCTAGCAACGTACCTATGACTATGCTTCCCACCTGCTCCGTTCTGCCATGCCCGAACGGGTGTTCCTTATCCGGCGGCCTATACGCTATCCAAAAACTAATTACCACTATGATTGAGGTGAGCGAGTCAGATAACGTATGAACGGAATCAGCGATTACGGCTATAGAATTAAACATCACCCCAGCCAGGTACTTAACAATAAACAGTGACGTATTAATTAGTACTGATAACCAGCCTTCCACGTATCCAGCTTCCTTCCTACCCCTTACCATGCTACGCATTAATGATGCCTCAAGTACTAAATCGTTAAAACTAATTTAAGGTCCTAGCCCTTAAGTGATATTCCCTCCTTCTCTAAGTACTCATTATACGCTCTAATCACGTTTTCAATATCGGTATCAAGTATAGGACTGCCAGACTCATCAAGTAATACCCTGCCATCCTTATCCCTCTTATACATGGGGATACCTAAGGCGTCATATCCAACTCTCTCTACCGATGCCACGAACACCTTATACTCCGACTTCCTTAATTCCTCAATCCTATCCTTAGGTACTTTCTGAAGAACCAGCACAAACGCCCTCGCCTTCAACCCATAGGCAATTAATGTTGGATGAGGTAATGATACTACCGCTAAGACCCTAGCATTCTCAACTATCCACTGTCTTACATAACCTAGCGATCCCTCGGCTAGCAATTCCTCGGGAAGTAGTATAGCCATCCTCCCATAGGGCTTAAGTAGCTGGAAACCCCTCTCAATAAACAGTACTTCGACTAACTGTTCCTTGAGTAGCCCTGAGGACTTAAACCACCTAGAAGCCTTCCTGTCAAAGTCCCACCTAAAGCCAAGTTCGAACTGACTTAATACCTTAGGATCCCTAACCCTCCATCTAACATTAAATGGCGGATGAGTTATCACTACATCGAATCCCTCAGGCCTTGGGATTAGGTGTTCAGGTATCGATGCCTTAACAGCGAGTTCCTGTAATTCACTAAATCGAGTTAGGCTATCCGCTTTGAATACGTTGCCCGGTACACCTGCATGTAACGCTATATTAACGCTTGCCAACTTAATCGCTGAAGCGCTGACATCGACGCATAGTATATTACTCCTCAGTAATTTGATGAGGTCCTCCCTACTTAACCCGTAAGAGTCCCTTAGGTATTTTAATGTATAGGTAATTAGCCGTCCTGAACCACATGCTGGATCTATTATTAAGTCTCTGATGCTGGGTTTTACTAGCTTAATCATCAATTCCGCTACTACATAAGGCGTTAAGATACCGCCTCTCTCAATGCTCATGAATTCCCTAGACACGCTAAGCAAGGACTCAACCTTAGTCAAGTCGTCAGACTTAAGTATCGAGATGTAATTAAATCTCCTTATGAATTCCGCAATTGATCTAGCACTAATAGCTAGATCGCCGCTGAATCCGTATGGAGTTAAATTGTTCAGTAATTCATTTACCCTCCCCTTAAGACCTTCACCACCAATACCTTTAATTACGTTGAGGTATTCATCATTAGATATCCATAATCTCGTAGTCCCCCCTAACGACTCATCAACCACCTTCATGAGGACCAACTTGAGGAGCTCATCAAGTAATTCATCATCATCTAGCTTCTCATTCTGCTTTAGGTACTTGAAGAATCCATCAATCCGCGTCTTTAAGTCTGACGTAGGGCTTAAATCAGATACCAGCATAGGCTTATTAAGTGAGTCAAAGCTGAGACCGTATCTAGGGAGACCGACCACCTCCTCAACTACTCCATCAACATTCCTCCTAAGAACTACTAAATTAGTGCCGTCGCTCCATAGCCCGTACTCAGCCTTAGATGTGCTCATTAAATTCCTCAGCCGTTCTAGGCCGTCCTCACCAACCACGATAAGTATGTATGAATTGCCTATGGGATCTCTAACTCCTTCGTCCCTATAGACTACTAAATCGGCTCTACCTACAACCTTACCATCCAACTTAATATCTACATCAACGTCTATTAGGTTCTTTGGATAGCCTAACTCAAGGACTAAGGATTTAGCTACGAATTGCTTTCTGAGTACGTCGTCAGATGGCTTCACTAACGCCCCCGTAATGAAGTCCTTAATGTAGACCTCTTTACGCTCATCCCCTTTCTTAAAGCGTGCTAAGAATCCGCCCATATACACACCATTAATCCACTATGATGTAGGTACTTACTGGAAATTATAAATAGCTATGATTTTAAGTAATTTAACCCATTAATTAATGGGTGATATTTAATTAGGGCTGGCTTCATAGTGTCTATAGCCCTTACTATAGCTATCATTCTCTACGTAATTACATCTTTATATACCCCTGAATTCGATGTATCTGTAGGTGTGGTTGAGCTGAAGGATGAGTTCTTACTCCCACTACCTAATAAGGTAACATCACTTACTGTTGAGGAAGCCATACTGCTTAGGAAGAGCATTAGGGAGTGGAGCAATAAACCACTAACCCTGGAACAGCTATCGATGCTACTTTGGTCAACTCAAGGGGTGGTTGAGTACGTAGGTGGATGGCTTAGGAGGGCAGCGCCTAGTGCGGGGGCTACATACCCATTAGAAATATACGTGGTAATCGGCAGTAACTCGGTAGCATTAGGCGATGGGAAATTCCTACCTGCAGGTAGCTATAAATACGACTTCAGAAGGCATTCAATAAGGTTGGTTAAGGAGGGCGATTTAAGGTCTAACCTATATGAGGCTACCTACTGGCAGGACTGGGTTAGGGATGCACCTATAAGTATAGTCATCAGCGCAGTATATGAGAGAACGACTAGCAGGTATGGCGAGAGGGGTATTAGGTACGTCGTACTTGAGGCAGGTCATGTAGGTCAGAACATATATTTAATGGCAACCGCATTAGGGCTAGGTACTGTGGCTATTGGGGCATTCAATGATAAGGAAGTTGCGATGGTAATCGGCGTTAAGCGTGGTGAGGAGATCCTCTATATATTCCCCGTTGGTGTGCCTTTAAAGCCTCATAGGGCATCCTTCGACGACATTCACGCCATCTACAGCAGGTTGAGGAGATGAAGTCCTTAGAGTACTACTTAAGGTTGGTTGAGTACTCATCGATACCGTTAATGACTTTAATGACCTTATACATATTAAGTGGTTACGGCATGATAACGCCCCTATTTAACATAATAGGTTTTACGTACTCTACCTCACATAAAATACATACGCTTCCCTTAATCCGTTATCTTACTAGCATCCTTACAGCTATCCATTGCTACTGCGGCATCATTATAATGACGAACAGACGGGTTAGGAATCCCGTCTTAAGGAACGTAATAGCCTACTTAGCCCTACTTTACGCCGCGCTCTTAACTTCATTAACTACTTTAGCAGAGTTAATACTGTTTCTAACCTAACTAAAGGGCCGCGTGATTGAGGTTGAAAGGAATTTAAAATTCGTACTTAACTGTTAATCCGGTAGGTTAATTACATGATCCGTGAGGACGTTGAATTACGGCTTAAGTCAGCTAGGGAGGGTTTAGGAGGATGCAAATCACGCATTTAACATAGGTAGGCGGTTCAGGGTTACATCCTCCTCATAGCAAGATGTTGAGAAAGGCCTTAAAGGGCTTTATTCTCCTTTATTAGATACGTTCCTTAATGCCCTCCTAGCTTTTAGTACTACTGAGGGGTGCATAATTACGTCACAAGACGTAGATACATAGCTTACCTAGTTAAAGTGTGTTATGCTAAAGATGCCCTTGAGCATTCCCTTGCTAACGGTGCTTATTAGCGCCGCTCATGTCTCCATGAGCTTGGAAACGCTAAGCTACTAGGATAAGCCTTAAATCTCCTTTCAGGGCGAGGATGTCAGAGGGGTTCAGGCTTCATCTGGCTTGACATAGCTTGATGCCAAGCCTTCACCCTTGGCTTCATCGCCCTCAGGGCCCCTTTCACCGAAGCCCATGTCACCGGGCTCCGCCCGCTAGGGGCGACCCCTACCCACAGCTCCACCCCCATTAGTTCTTCAGATTCATCGCTGTGGGGAAACCACTGCATCCTGGGCTTCTTTCCTTCCCCAATAAAGGAGGGGTTGAGACCAACCCTTATAAGCTTTTATAAAACTCAAAGCA
>JAGDWE010000018.1 GCA_023255965.1 Desulfurococcales archaeon
TAGTAGCTCATATAGATGTCGCCGCCCTCATACCCACATGCTCGGCTCTGCCCTTCCTCCAGGAGCGTGCCTCCCTTGGACTTGGCGTAGCCCCATCCCACCGCCCCTAGTTCATCCAAACTACATAGGCGTAGCGCCTCATATCTCCCTATACCTTAGGCTTAGGTAGGCATATAGCGCCAGCATACCAAATAGCTCTTAGGGCGGTAAGAACCGTCGATATTAAACAAGGCAGTAAATGCTTAAATTAGCCACTTATAAAATTAAGTAATCGGTGTATGTAATGAGTAGTAGTTTTGAAGGTATACCGGAATATGGGAAAGACCTGATCGCTAGGTTCATGAGGTTCTTTAGACCTAGGAATGTGGCAGTAGTGGGTGCATCGAGAGAGCCTGGCAAGGTAGGTTATGCTGTGGTTAAGAACCTAATAGATGGTGGCTTTAAAGGTAAGATTTATCCTATAAATCCGAGGGCCACTGAAATTCTAGGACTTAAATGCTACCCAAGCATTACTGAGGTCCCCGATCCCGAGGTTGATGCGGCATTAATATCAGTGCCAGCACCATTGGTGCCTGAGGTCATACCATCACTTGCCGAGAAAAAGGTGCCTGTAGCTGTAGTTGTCTCATCCGGTTTTGCTGAGGCAGGCAATCCAGAACTTCAGGAGAAGCTAGTAAGTATCGCTAGGCAACATGGAATTAGGATCATAGGCCCGAATACGTACGGTGTTTACAGCCCATGGTATAGCCTAAGCCTCTCATTCACTATTCCATACGAGCATAAGGGACATTTAGCTGTAGTATGTCAGAGCGGTGGCGTCGGCATGGCAGCATTTGGCTATGCTAGGTGGAAGAGAATAGGTATATCCATAAACGTAGGACTGGGTAACATGTCCGACATAGATCATACAGATCTCCTATGGTATTTCTATGCTGATGAAAATACTAAAGCTATTGCCCTACATATGGAGTCGATAAAGGACGGCAAGAAATTCATTGAAACAGCAAGGATAGTCTCCAAGAAGAAGCCCATCGTCATTTTAAAGGCAGGTAGGACAGCCTACGGCGAGAAAGCAGCTAAGTCCCACACAGCTGCATTAGCTGCATCAGATGAAATCATAAATGCTGCTTTCAAGAAAGCAGGAGTTATTAGGGCCTACGCGCTTGATGAACTCTTCGATATCGGTAGATCCTTAGCTATGATGCCTCCACCTAAGGGAGAAAACGTATTGATAGTTACTATGGCTGGTGGATTAGGCGTCCTACTAAGTGATGCCTCCTATGATAACAATCTAAAGCTTATGGAAGCCCCTCAAGACCTGGTAGATGAATTTAAGAAGTTCGTGCCTCCGTTCGGTGCATTTGGTAATCCAATGGACATCACCGGCTCGTGCACTCCTGATATGGTTGAGAGAGCTGTTAGGCTAGCTATAATGCATCCCAAGGTAGATGCTGTGATAATCGGACACTGGCATACGATCATCACAAGTCCTATGGAGTTCGCTAAGGCAGTGGTTGACGCTGTTAATGAGGCTAGAGGGAAGGGAGTAGAGAAACCCGTAGTGGTCTCAATGAGCGGTGATATACCTGAAACTCTTCAGGCGGTTGACTACATAGAGACTAAGGCCAATGTACCGACCTTCTTTGTACAGCCTGAGAGAGCTGTTAGAGTCCTTGGTGCATTATATCAGTGGGCTAGGTATGCAGGGATTTTGAGAAAGTAAACCAGATAATCAATTATTTTTGATGTAGGGATGTTCATCATTAGTTAATGAATTTATTGCTTTCTTAAGCCTTGAGTAAGTTACGTTAATATCTTCTGGAATTACTTTAGTCCCAGCTATTACTGTCATGAAGTTCGTATCACCTAGCCATCTAGGGACTACATGTATATGTAGGTGTGACTCAACGCCAGCCCCTGCTACATTACCTAAGTTAACTCCTACATTATATCCTTGAGGCTTATACTCCAGATCTATGGCCTTAATGGAGAGCTTAACCAGTTTAATCATATCCAGTAATTCGTCGTCGTTCAGCAATTCAAATGTAGGTACATGCCTATATGGGGCAACCATTACATGCGCTGTATTATATGGGTATATGTTCATTATGATGAATGACCTTATGCCCCTAAAAACTATATACGACTCCGCATCCGACTTAGCTAACGCATCGCAGAATATACATGACCTTACGTTGGAGGCTTTACTTACATATCCTATACGCCATGGAGCCCATAATACATTTAGGTTCAATTAAATCACCTAATTAAATTAATCAACGAGCTAAAAATAGTATATATTATGTGGCTAGGTGTTATCAATGATAGCACGTAGCCAGCAGCTATAAAAACTATGTGGGGGAATGCAGGAGTGACCCATATGTAGTCATCATTACTTAAAACCCCCTTACTGAGGCATGTCCTGAAATTTTTGATGTGATCCCTATAATCCTCATTAATATTGAATGAAGTCCTACATATGACCTCGCCATCCCCGTTAGAGCATCTAATGAGCGTCAATGGATACATAAATCTACTTCTAACGTAGTCGCTTACCCTCATAGGTCTACCTAAAAATATAAGCAATACCCTAGATGGCGTCCTGCATTTAAGGTCATTAAGTAATTGCTTGTACTTAATTAAATTATCTACTGCATTATGAATTATTGTAAATAATGGAATTAACGCCGAGTAAAGCAATGTCAAAAATGAGATGGGTATGACATTCAAGTAAGGAGTTGATATACCTACCAGTAGGATCGCTAGGAAATCAGCGCCCCCCATCATACCTATAAGTGATAGGACGAAAAGTATTAGTGCAGGTATTAACGAAATAGCTAATACGATTAAATCTACTTTAACTATGAATAAGGTGATTAGCGAAATAATTAGTGCGGGAAGCCATATGTGCTCGGGTATCTCCCTGTACTTAATATCATACAATGAAGCAATAACTAAAGTTGAGAGAGTAGCAAATACAGGTATTAGAGGGAGATCCAAACAGCGTTACTCCTCAACATCTCTGATTCCATGCTCAGTTATAGCGAATACCGCCTCCCCTTCCGGTAGGTGTGGCGCGTCAACAACCCTAGCTATCCTCCTATTGCCCCTACTCCTCCTTAGTTGAATCCTAACCCCGGGCGCATGAGCCAATACATGACCTCCAACAGCCTGTGTTGGATCGCCGTAGAAGACGTCGGGTCTTGCCATGACTTGATTGGTTACTACCACCGCTACATCATACATATCAGCGATTCTATTAAGTTGATGTAGGTGCCTATTAAGTTTCTGCTGTCTAATAGCTAGATTCTCACGGCCGGGATATTCAGCCCTAAAGTGACCTGTTATTGAGTCAACAACTATCAATCTAATGTTCTCCTTAGGTATCAACTCCATAACCTCATCGACCACAGCCATCTGATGATCGCTGTTAACTGCCCTAATATACATTATATTTTCCATCACCTTATCTGGATCTAGGCCAACGCCTCTTGCCATAGCCTCTATGCGCTCCCATCTAAATGTCCCCTCACTATCTATGTATAATGCCTTACCGCCTAGTCCACCCTTCTCAATGGGTAGTTGAACATTAACTGATAACTGATGGCATAACTGAGTATTATGTAGTATTAAGCCATCAGCTGATATGAAGTTATGCGTATCGGGTACAACTAAGTCATATACGTAGCCATCATAGTGCCTGATCTTAACATCCTCAACTTCATGTAGTTCGTAATTAACGTTATGGATTCCCCCACGACTATCTATTAACTCCTCAGGCGAATCGCTAATACCTACAACCATGTCACCTACGTTTAAATCATTAGCACGCTTCCATATAAGCTTGCCTCCAGCTACAGTAAGCACTGGGTGGATTGGCGTTACTGACAGAACCAACCCATTATCTAATCTAACATCAGTAACATAGATAACTCTTTCCCTATATAGGCCATAAGCCTTAGAGACCATCAGCCCGCCGCTAACATACGATAAAACCCTAACATCCTTTAACGGAATTAGTTGCCCGCCTTCATATGGTAATGGGGTTAATTCGTCAGCTAAGCCGTTAAACATGTCCTCAATCGATTTAACCTCAATGTAGCCCTCTTTCATGTATACGGTCCTTGTATTACCTACGAAGCACTTACCCGTACCGTATTCCCCGAAGAACTCCGTTATAGTCTTGACCTCAACACCACCACCTAATAGGCTGTCTAAATTCTTAGACCCAGTAGTGATTTTTTTAATACCCAGCCTCTCCTTCTTTAATTCTAATGCGGTCTTGAACCTAAGACCTAATGCCTCACGTGCCTGATTAACTATTCTCTGGGCCGTAGGTAATGGAATGCCAACTACGGTCGCTAATTCGTTAATGTTAGCGGCAGCTAATGCCTCTAAGGTCCTATAACCAGCCTCCCTTAGCTTATTAATAATTGATGGGCTGATGTTTAAATCCTCTAACTTCCTTATCTTAACCTCGCCCACCTTACCACTCACTCCCTAAACCAATTAAGACTTATAAAATGAACCTTATTAAACTTACTATACTACACCTTAAATAATCTATCTACCTGTACTTCATCTATATGGTATTCGTATTGAGATCTATTATTACCTAATCTATCTATAACTGTCCTCCTCATAGCCTTACTTAAGGCCAGGGCCCTGGAAAACTTACTCCTCTTAATACCCTTAGGATCATTAATTACTAAGGACATAGCTAATTTATTAACCAATACCTCGCTCACAGGGCATACTTCCAAACATATTTTACAGCCAGTGCATTTCCTACCATCAATCAATGGTTTACCATTAATTACGCTTATCGCCCCTGAGGGACACCATAGCGTGCATGCACTACATGAAACACATTTAATCCATCTAAATAATATCTTAAGGATAAACGCTAGGACATCAAGCGCATTATGCTTTGATACATCCCTAACATGTACCTCAATAAGGTTGTAGGAGAGTTTGATGGTGTAGCTATCAGAGGTTAGTTCAACCCCCTCCTCATCATTACTTAGGCTTGCATCCCTAAGAATGCCTAACTGAGATTTGATGGCATCCATTGGTATTTCCTTATCGAGAACTATTTTAGCATGGTTAAGGCTTAATTCCCTCTCTATAATCCTTAAGCCAAGTCTTAGTTCATACTCATTAATCCACATGTGCTTAGATGTGGTCACCTTAATCCTCTTCTCTACCCTTACCCTACCGCTTGCTAATGGGTTGAGCCATCTCCATAGGGAATACCTAACCCATTCCGCAGGCATGTTAAGGCTAGTACTCAACCTAATTAAGTAATTCCTCCATGCACACCATAACTCAGGATACGTTCTATCTATCATATAGTACTCAGCGATATTCGCGGCTGGGCATAGATAACACCCAAGCCTATCAAACCCCTTAAAGTACAGCTCATTAAACGGTAATTTATTGATCAGTATGTAACTCCATATAGCTAATTGCGGCCATTCCTGAATTGGCGTCACGTTGAGTACGTGAGGGATCCACCTATTCCTCCATACCTTACCGCTAAGTGCTCTATCAAGAGATTCAAATCCTCTCTGACCAATAATATTTAAAGCTCCTTCAGGGAACTCCTTCCTGTACGTCTCAGCTAGGGGTATCAGCTTTAGAACCTTACAACACCACCTGAAATCCTTTGCAGGAGGCCCGAAAACCCCTACAGCTTCCCAGAAGCTCCTCTTAGGACTCGCCTTAATCAGCTCTAATCCGTAGAAGTCGACCACGCAGGCTACATTCCTTAATGTCTCAGGCAACTCTAAACCAGTATCATTAAATATTACCTTAGGCTCTAAGCCACTTCTAATAGTAAGATCTAAGGCCACCAAACTGTCCTTACCCCCTGAAAATGAGACCGTAACCGGGAGCCCTACCTTCGAATTCATCACATATATGTGTTTAATCCCCCTAGAAATTAAGGTCCTTAATTTAAGGTCATTAGCCTTGATGAAGTCTTCAAGCGTAGCTGTCTTATTAGATGTCTCTACGCTTATTGGAGTCCTGCCAAATATTGACTGCACCCTCAACCTCCCATTACGTACTATCGCAATACCTAAGACATCCCCCTCTCTATTAACTACGGCGTACTGAGTCCCGTCTGGTTCGCTAGAATCGCCTAAGACCGTTAACGGCTTAACCCTATCTACGATCACCGATCTAATTAAGCCCATCTCTAGAGCTACGTCAGCACTGTATCTACTTAAACGCCATCTCCACCTAAGATCCACTGGATCGAAGAAATACCTTCCAACCACCTTCCCATCAACTAATACTTCCTTCATGTCATCGTAATGAGGTACTTTATTTAGTAGTATCAATCCTCCTTGTTTAATGCCTAATACGTTAGCTAATGAGTCATCATTAAACTCGTTCCTTAATGCCTCCTTAATTAACTCTATATCACCATCAAATGCTGGTCTTGCGTCAGCGGGCGGGTTAATCTTAACTTCCACTGCCTTAGAACCGCATTTACCACATTCATCTTGTATTAATGGTACATTACAGTAAGTACACCACCCTAACTTAACCCTAGCAGGCCATCTAAACATAATTCATCTTCTTTAATAAATTGAATACTGAGATTAAAAGCGATCTGACTCCTCCCCGCCCTAAAGGGCGGGGCCTTCAATTTATGCCTGGAATTTAAATTAGGATTTAAATTAATCACTTAATTCAACGTATGTGCTTAAGATGTCCGCCACATCATTTAATCCTAGGGCTTTAAGAGTTGATTTCCTAGGCACTCCATTGTTATCCCAGCCCCTTAAATCATAGTAGTATTTAAGCATAGATCTATATCCATCAATATCTAATCTACTTCCTGCCAAAATCCCCCTACTTAATGGTTCCTCAAACCACCTAGCGGGTGGAGTGTCGAACTGCATACCCCACTGTACCCCATCGGCTGCGTACTCCCTAATCCAGAAGGCCCTTATTAGGGTATAAATTCTATTAGCTATTAAGTAAATATCATCCCAAACATACCTAACGCCTGTTGCTATCTCTAGGAACCTTAGATAATAGTTGAGATCCAATGACGTTTCAAGCCATGGGAATCTACATACCGTTAATGACTCAAATAACCCGCCCCTGACGTTCTGCATCCATATTAGGCGCTCTACCTTCTCCTTCGAGTATTGGAACCTATTCATCTTAATCTCTGTAGCAATAAACCATGCATCCTTATGATGAGCCCCTATCGGTGAAGTACCATACGCTAGCGCCATGCCAGGCGCTGCGTGACAATCATAAGCTGAAATCTCAAGTCCCTTAACGTGCATTGCGTACTTTACTGCATCACCCCCTAACTTGATGGATAGGTACCTAACGCCATTAGCTAGTTCATTACCTAGTCCCCTCCTATACGTAATGTCCTTAATTAACTCCTTAAATGTCCTATAATCACCCCACGTCATACGCTCCTTAATAAGTCCCTTCTCACTTAATTCAACCGCATACGCTAACACGTTACCTAAGCTTATCGAGTCCATCCCGTATGCATCCGCCATGTAGTTTAAGTCTGACACCTTATTTAGATCCCCTAAACCTATATTAGATCCTAACATAGCTACGTTCTCGTAGTCTAACTCAGCCTCATTCTCATAGCCATTAATTACGTACTTAACTACATTACCACAAGGTATCTCGCAATACGGACATCCCTTCTGCCTGACCTTAATCAACTCCATGGCATTACCACCTATCTTGTTAGCATCGTCGAAGACCCCCTCCCTAAAGTTGTAAGTTGGCAGGCAACTATTGCTATTAGCCCACTCAATAGTTGACATAGTGCCCTGTCTAAGCCAGAATGAGTAGTTATCACTTTTCTTAATAGCTTCATAAGCTTCCCTAGAGATGCTTAGGAGTGAAGTTAAATCATGTAAGGGCACATCCTTAGATCCTCTGATAACTACTGCCTTTAGATTCTTAGAACCCATTACAGCTCCGATGCCTGGTCTACCCCCAGACCTACCGAACTCGCTAATTACTGAGGCGAACCTCACTAAGTTCTCGCCCGCAGGACCTATGGTCAGTACGCCAACGTCTTCACCGAAGGTCTTGATGAGCTTTAACTCCGTATCCACGGTTGTAAGCCCCCATAAATCATCCGCTGGTAGTATATCGATTTTATCGTTATCTATAAAAATAACTGATGGCTTTCTGGCCTTACCTTCAATGACGATCGCATCGTATCCTGCCTTCCTTAAATTAACTGCTGCCTTCGTACCTATACTGCCATCCCCATAACCGTTGGTTAGAGGCGATTTCGCAGCGACCACTAGCTTACCTGAGCTAGGTAGTAGGAGCCCTGTTAACGGGCCTCCAGCAATAACTAATTTGTTTAGAGGTGAGAGGGGATCTACGCCTGGCTGTAATTCGCTCCATAGTATGTAGGCTGCAAGGCCTCTTCCGCCTAGGAACTTTAAAAGCACATCCTCATCGATGTTATTGACTATATGTCTGCCGCTACTGAGGTCTATCCTTAATAACTTCCCCCACCATCCAAACATTTAAGCACCGAATTAAATCGCAGTAGGGTAATAAAAATGTTACTAGGGAGATTGTATTATGTTGATTACCGTTAATAATGCCTCATTACCATGAGAGTAAAGTTTATGTTTTACTCTCTCCTTTATAGTGAGGGATACCTTTGGTTAAAGTTAATACAAAGCTCGTTTCATGGGAGGAGATAGTTGAGTGGTCTAGGGGTTTAGCTAAAATCATCAAGTCTTCAGGATATAAACCGGATGTAATAATAGCTGTAGCTAGAGGTGGCTACGTCCCCGCTAGACTGCTATGTGACTTTCTAATGGTTGAGAACCTGCTGTCCATTCAAAGCCAACACTGGACCGAGGCAGCCAAGGTAGCTGAGAAGGCCGTAATTAAGTTCCAGTACTCCATAGACTTAAACGGAGCTAAAGCACTACTCGTTGACGACATAGTCGATACAGGTGAGTCACTAATGCTCGCTAAAGAGTTCATAGTTAGAAATTGGAGACCCAAGGAGTTGAAGATAGCGACCCTTCAATGGATTTCACCCGTAGCTAAGATTAAGCCGGACTACTACTTTATCGAGGTAAAGGATTGGGTATGGTTCCAGTACCCATGGACAAGGCTTGAAGATACATGTCAATTTATTAGGAGAATGCTAACTGAAGAAGGAAAAAGTAAGAGGGAGTGGTACCTAGGTGAAATTATAGATAAGTTCAGAGAGTGGTACGGGATTGACGTAGGAATGGAATACTATAAGGAAGCCATTGAGCTGTTAATTGAGGAGGGATTAATAGTTAGGTCCGGAGATAAATACTTGGTAAGAGTGTGATACCAGTTCATCCTAAGAGCGCTCCCCTCTCACGGTACCTCTAATCGTTTTCATTATTTCTAATTCCTTGAGCGG
>JAGDWE010000015.1 GCA_023255965.1 Desulfurococcales archaeon
CGCTATCCAACCGCCTCGAAAACAAATTTATGAAAAGCTCATAAACGCCCATCCCCGCCTTTAAAAGGCAAGGCTTTCGGTTGTAATTTGAGATTTATTTATTAAAGTATTTAAATCTTTTTCATTAAATTAATTTTTGGCGGCGGTCGTCTAGCCTGGATTAGGACGCCGGCCTGCCATGGAGGTGATCCGTAGATCGCCGGAAATCCCGGGTTCAAATCCCGGCCGCCGCACCTAGATTAAAAGTATCTTGGAAGGTGTTGCGGTGGTATTCGTTATCGAGGAAATAATGCACGTATATGATGAAATAGCGGCTGGATACTTAAATGTTAGGAGTAGGTTTTGGGACGTTATTATGGAGTTAGATGTACATCATGGATGGGTAGGGGATATCGGCTGCGGTCCCTGTCATAATGGCTTACGGCTGGCTATGGATCGTCGTATAAGTGTTTTATGTGTAGATTTATCATTTAATATGCTCAGACAATCGAGGATGTTGTTTAGTAAGATGAGGTCTGAGGAATTAGATATTAGATCACATATGATCCAGGGTGATATGAGGTTTTTACCTATCAGGTCTTCTTCCCTAAGTGCTTTACTATATATTGCATCAATAAATCATATACCACCTGAGTACTTAAACCAGGTCTTCAAGGAATGTTATAGAGTCTTAAAGCCCTCCGGTAAGGCATTAATAACTCTATGGGCATTAACCCACCCGTCTGTTGTAAAGGCATTACTGTGTAAGGCTTTTAAGGTGCTGCTTAAACCTAGCGAATTAAAGTTAAGGAGCTTTCTCGACATTTACGTACCGTGGAGAAGAAGGGAAAAGACGTATTACAGGTATTATCATATCTACAGACGTAAGGAGGTAGTTTCCACATTAAGTAAGTTAGGTTTTAAGGTAATTAAGGTGGGTGTGTATAACCCTCATAGAAGATTATTTCCAGAGAACCACTATATAATATTAATTAAGTAGCTTCATCATGTATGGAGAATCACGTTCCCTCCAATAGCCTAATTTCCTATAGTATTCTCTAACGCCTACACCCGACAATATTAATATCTTCCTTTTATCGTATTTATTTAGCATCAACTCTTCAGCCTTACTTAGTAGTAGAACACCATAGCCTCGGTGTTGGAATTCGTGATCTAGCGGCTCCTCCCCGACAGGTACCTGGGGTCCGTAAACATGCAGTTCCCTAACTATGGCAGTCTTATTATCTATCTCATGCCTGAATGCGTCCTCTGAGGGAATTCTAACCCTTATAAATCCAAGTAGTACGTTATTGACCTTATCCTCGGCACTTATAAATACTTCTAAGCCGCCGCTAGCCTCGTACTCCTCCACGGATACATCAGCTCTATACGGCTTTACATTACGTTTGTATAACGCCCTGCCGACCTCCCTATACCTTATTTCATTTATTGCTATCCCCTTACTTAACGTAGCGGCCTCCACCAACTCACGGAGATTACCCTTCTTAGGTCCAGCCTCAATGTAATTAGCAGGTATATCCCTTTGGATCCTCATAACTCTAACCCATCTAGGTATATAGCGGTACATCTCAGAGATTAGTTCAACTGCCTCCTCATCAGTAAGTGCTTTATATTCGCCCCTAATCCATAGGTCATATAGTTTAGTTCCTTTAACTACTAATGTAGGGTAAATCTTAAGCATGTCCGGCCTGAAATCAGGGTTATCAAATATTTCACGGACACATTCTAAATCGCGTCTAAAGTCGCTTCCAGGTAAGCCCGGCATTATATGGTAGACAACCTTAAATCCGGAGTCCTTAAGTAGTTTAGTTGCCTTAACGACTTCCTTAACGGTATGACCTCTGTTAATGAGTTGTAGTATGTCATCATATATGCTTTGAACTCCTAACTCAACCCTAGTACCGCCAAGGTATAGCAACCTATTTACTTGGTATTCATTAATTTGGTCAGGCCTAGTTTCAAAGGTTAGCCCTACAACTCTGATCCTAGCTGACTCATTGATGCTCTGAGCCACCTCTAGCGGGGGTGGTTCCTTAGATCTCCCTTCGGGGTACCTATTAAATGCGTCGAAAATTGATGCGACAAACCACTCCTGATACCACTCAGGGAGCGCTGTAAACGTACCTCCCATAACGATTACGTCGACCTTACTAGGTCTATGGCCTAATGCCTCATACTGCTTCAACCTTATCCTAACCTGCTCGTAGGGATCAAAGTTAACTCTTTTAGCTCTCATCAAAGCAGGTTCATCACCAAAGTAGCTTTGAGGACTATTGAATTCAGGACCACCTGGGCAGTATATGCACTTACCGTGGGGGCACGGATATGGTGCAGTCATAACAGCGACTACGGTAACTCCTGAAAGTATTCTAGTTATCTTTCTACATCGACCCTTAAAGGAGTTACTATCTACAATTATGTTCTGCATCATCGCAGCTACCTTTAATTAGGTATAAAAACTAAAAACCTTTAGTAAGTAGTAGTATGTAGTGCCGCGGTAGTATAGCCCGGTCAAGTATGCGGGCCTTTCGAGCACACCGGCCTTCATTGCGTGGAGAGCCCGTGACCCGGGTTCAAATCCCGGCCGCGGCACCATAAAACTACTGCAGCAATTAAATAATGGTTAGGTACCATCAAATGCATAACATTATAGAAAGCAATAGCCAATACATGTGGCGGGCCCGGGGGGATTTGAACCCCCGACCACCGGCATCCCCGACCGTCAGTGGCACCCAAGCCTTTAGGAGGCCGGCACTCTATCCTGGCTGAGCTACGGGCCCTACCAACTCCAACATAATTAACTCAACTAACCAATTTTAAAGATTTAGTTAATTATCGTAAAATCAATAAAATCAACTAAAGCTTAGATGGTGCTATCAGGTAGCACTTACCCTAGATGTACTGTGATTATTCATAAAGCTCGGGTGGGGAGTAATATGGGGTCCACGTCTTCTATAAGATGGAGAAGGCTAGGGTGGGTACCACTTAATTAAGGGGCGGTACGATGCTAGGAAGAGGGAGGTTACTAGATCGTAGGATCCTGCGAGGGCGTGGAGCAAACCTTAAGTGCGGGGGGTGGGATTCGAACCCACGCAGGCCTACGCCATCGGGGCCTAAGCCCGACCCCTTTGACCTAGCTCGGGCACCCCCGCCCTATTGTATTTCTTAGATGATGTTTTAAATTCTTTTATTTAATTTAGTACAATAAATTATGTCTGGTATGGTGCTATGGCTAAAGTTTTCCATACGTTGGCATCCATCAATGATGTTTTAGGTGTTCTAACTAGGTATATCGAGTTATCGCCTAAGGGGGTTGAAGTAGTTAGTTTAGGTGATGCTTTATGGAGGGTTTTAGCTGAGGACGTCTATGCTCCGCTAGATGTTCCGCCGTTTGATAGGTCTGAGGTTGATGGTTACGCAGTTTTATCGGATAGCGTTGTTGGTGCTGATGATGAGAATCCGATCAAATTAAGGGTCGTAGGAGTTTCTAAGATAGGTAGACCTTCATTAAATACTGTTGGTCTTGGCGAGGCTATTGAGATAGATACTGGGGCAGTTATTCCGCGGGGAGCTAATTCTGTTGTTATGGTTGAGCACTGTAGGAGGGATGGCGATTACGTGTATGTATATAGGTCGGTGGCCCCAGGCGAGAACGTGTCGTTTGCCGGTAGTGATATAATGATAGGTGATTTGGTACTAGGTAAAGGGTCGCTAATAACTCCTAGGGAATTACCATTACTCGCCGCACTAGGTATAAGCAAGGTTAAGGTGTTCAGGAAACCTAAGGTGGGATTAATATCCATAGGATCGGAGTTAAGGAATCCAGGCGAAGCGCTTTACTACGGTGAGATATACGATGTTAATACGTACTCGATATATGGTTTACTAAGGGAGATGTACATAGAGCCTACAATATACGGTATAGTGAGGGACGATTTCGATGCACTCAGTAGTGCGTTATCCAGAGCGCTGGAGGAAAATGACATCGTAATTACTAGTGGGGGCACATCGGCGGGGGTCACGGACATCACGTATAGGGTCATAAATTCGTTAGGAAGTCCTGGGATAATCATACATGGCATTAAGGTGAGGCCGGGCAAACCGACAGTTATAGGTGTGGTTGATGGGAAGTTGGTGATCGGGTTACCTGGTTTCCCATTATCAGCGATAATGATATTTAACGTAGTGGTGAAGCCAATACTATCTAGGTTCTTAGGATTAAATAGCATCCCCGAGACTAAGGTTAAAGCGCAGATCTCTGACAGGATAGTTAGTAGTAGGGGAGTAGAGCAATTAATACCAGTTGCGATAGTTAAGGACGGTGAGCTCAAAGCCTATCCTATACCCTTTACCTCTGGGACGGTATCAGCTATTAGTAGGGCGGACGGCTTCATCAGGGTGCCTGAGAACTTAGGTGTATTAGAGAGCGGTACGTATGTTGATGTCTACTTGTTCAGTGTTGGTGTAAATGTGCCGGACATGGTATTCATAGGGAGCCATGATTACGGGGTTAATTTGGCTTTAACTCTGCTTAGAAGCAGACCTCATGTTAAGGTAATTAACGTTGGCTCGCTCGCCGGTATATTAGCTATTAAAAGGGGCGAAGCAGATATATCCGGGATCCACTTGCTTGATGAGGAATCTGGACAGTATAATATTACCTTTTTAAGGAAGTTCAACATAGCTTCTGATGCTGTGCTTGTGAAGGGTTACCTAAGGAACGTGGGATTGATAGTTAGGCGAGGTAATCCTAAAAACATTAAAGGCGTTGAGGATTTATTGAGGAATGACGTAGTCTTTATAAATAGGAATAAAGGTTCAGGAACTAGGACCCTACTAGATATAATGCTTAGGAATCTGGCTAGAAAATTAGGTAGGGACTTCCTAGGGATTGCAAAGTCCATTAAGGGATATAGTAATGAGGCGAAAACGCATTCAGCCGTTGCAGCTGCTGTGGCTCAGGGAAGGGCTGATGTAGGTTTAGGGATAGAGGCGGCTGCCAGGATGTACGGGCTTGACTTCATACCTCTACATAAGGAGGAGTATGACTTCTTAGTCAGAGTTGATAGAATGAGTAAGCGATGTGTTAGAGAATTCATTGATATCCTTAAAAGTGATGACTTCCGTAGGGAACTAAGTAAGTTATGTGGGTATGAGGTTCCAGACGATATTGGGTCAATAATTAAGGTATAACAATTTCATGGTGGACCGGCCGGGATTCGAACCCGGGACCTCTGCCGTGCGAGGGCAGCGCTCTTCCAGGCTGAGCTACCGGCCCCTTTAGTTACTATAAATGAACTACGGATTAAAATTTTATCTAAGGGTTTAAGTATGTACTACCATCGCATGCGATTCCGGGGGTCGATATACCTAGTGATTCCCTGCACACAGCAAATGATATTCCCTCGCTCTCACAGAGTTCTTTAACCCTCAATAAGTAGCTAAGTCTTAGATCTCGGGGTAAGTACACGTAGTTAGATATCTTTTCACCAGCCCTATAAAGGCTACTTAACCTATCATATACTGCGGGTAGCGCCTTAGAAATCCTGTAGAGGATCTCTGGTCTCACCTTAAGCGTAGAAGCAGTTATATGTACCACGCCGGCGTTTGCCAAGCTCCTTACTAAGTTCCTAAGCATGGTTTCATCGTCGTTGACGTAGGGTATAATGGGATCGATCCTCGCCGTAACAGTTATTCTACTCTCAGATAATTCACTTAACGCCCTAATTCTGTTGCTAGGTAGGGGCGCGTTAGGTTCTATCATCTTTGATGTCGATTCGTCTAATGTTGTTACTGTGATTGATACCACCGTATTACCCTTACGCAAGATATCTATGTCCCTTAGAACTAAGTCGGATTTGGTGATTATTAGCAGCGGATGCCCGCTATTAATTAGTATCTTAATGACCCGCCTAGTTAATCCCAAGATGGCCTCTGGGGGCGTGTATGGATCACTGCTATTACTTAATGATATGGGGATCCCCTTAGGTAGCTTACTTAAGTCGCTTAAGCAGTTCTTAATTAAATTCTTCTTAGGCCGGGGTCTATCGAAGTCCCTTATATAGGTTCTTGCATAGCAGTATATACATCCATGCCCGCAACCAGTATATGGATTTAAATTAAATTTTATAGGACATGAACACACCTTAGACTTCCATGGATCGAAGTACCGTATTATCCTACCTTGACCTATTAAAACCATATTACGCATTCCTTTCGTTAATTAGAGGCGCCGGGGGCGGGATTCGAACCCGCGTACCCCTGATGGGGTAGTGGGTCTCCCTCACGGCTTGCTGGACTCGAGCCCACCGCCTTAGGCCGCTCGGCCACCCCGGCATTCTAATAATTGTTCACATTCATTACTTTTAAAACTATTAGTTAATTAGAAGTCAGGCATCTCCACATACTCACTTACTTTAGGGAGAGCCTTCTCATATCTATCATTATGCTGAATTAAGTATTTAGTTAGGAGTTCCGCGGCTTTTAATTTGCACTCACCGCATAATACGTTACCTAACTTACAGTCTAAATACGCCCTCCGTAGTTCCTCGTCATCTGGAATTAAGTGGTAGGCATAGAACTCATAAACTACGCACTTCTCCGGTTCGCCGCCTAACTTCTTCTGCTCTTCGGCTGTTGCCCTCCCTCCAGTAAACGCTTTCATTAGCTTCTGGACTGCAGTAGCCGGATCCTCATTAAGTGATATATAGCTCTCAGGCCTTGATGAGCTCATCTTACCTCCATCTAATCCGCTCATAAATCTATGATATGTTGATGACGGAGGCGTTAAACCTAACTCATCATTAAACCTCTGTGCCACGTCCCTAGTAAGCCTTATGTGCGGATCTTGATCGGGTCCCACAGGCACTACAATATGTTTAAAGCCTCCGAGATCCTTAAGCTGCGGGTGTAGTATATCAGCTATTTGCGTTATTACTGATATTACCTTACCAACGTCAATATCTTCTCCATAGGCCGCTCTAAGCTCTGCTAGAGTTAGTTTTCTGGGGATTAACTGTATCAATCTGTAGTACTTTATCTTGTAGTTCGATTGAAAGTATAGGTGTAGGTTTTTCTTATCTAGCCCTAATGCGATGTAGTTAGCTACGTAATCCCTTAAAGCTATATTTATCGCGTCATCCCTACTAATCCTCCTCACATTATACGCCTCTATATCGGCTATGACTAAGTAGATCTCAGCATCTAACCTCTGATAATAGATTACTTGGTCGATAACCATTTTATGCCCGAAATGCATTTTACCGCTTGGCATTAATCCAGTAACCACCGCAAATCTCTCGCCCCTTATTATGGCATCAACCACCCTATCGAAGTCCCTATGCCCAAATATAATCCCCCTCCTCATAAGGTAGTGTGGTTCAGCTACACTCTTAAGTTTATTAATGACTTCATTGAAAGGCCTTATGCCGAAGTACTGAAATAATTTTTCGTAGTCTTTAATCATTACATGAGACCAAGGATCTAACTTAAACTCCACAATAGACATCACCTATAATCTAACATAAGTATAGGGAGTTATAAGCCATTTGTTTAAGTGTTCATCACGATTTTACTGGAGATGCTTATAGTAATGTGATGCTTTAGATCTCAATACTATTAGGGCTCCTTCTCAAATGTTTAGTGGTTAGCCGTTGAATTCTTGGTCATAGTGTAGGCATGGATTGGTCTCAAATAGTTGTGATCCGTACAATATTACTTCGATGTATCCTTCCGGGACTACCGGCCTTCCATCCTCGTAAGGAAACATATACGGCAATTCTATAGTTAGTTCTGCATCACCTAACTTCATTTCCACCTTTAGTCCCTCCCTAATATCTAATTCGTTGAGCGATCTACCTTCTTCCAGCTTCTTAATAACGTACGCAGTACCTGCTACAGTCAATTGCTTCTTGCCTAGGTTACGAATAAGTTGACCTCTGGCCTTAGACGATATTAACTCCTTAGTCCTACCTCGTGGTGGATGATCTCCCATGATGCCCCCAATTACTACGCCATCGGCCATCATCAACTCGCTTGGTGTAAGCGTGTATTCGGCTTGCGGATCTAATATGATTACGTTCTTTAAGGATAACTTGGTTATCACATTTATGAAGTCTTCGTTACATGCCATTCCATAATTGCTTAGGACTTCTAAGGCATCCTCTTTGACGTTACTGAATATTAGTCTTCCCTTAAATAAATCCGCTACGTAGCGGTATTCGCATAGTAGCCACGGCGATATGCATGGCTCTAAGTGCTCTATTATGATGTAGCGATTACATGGCATTATACATCAAATTTAGAGTATTAAAATGGCGTAATATATATTACGTGGGCTTAACTATGAGAGTATTAAGGATGCCTGAGGAATTACGTGAAGAACTACGTAGGGGGTTTGGTATTATAATAAGCGGTAATCATAGGGAGGTGATATCAAGGGTTATGTCAATTATTGGTAACGCATGTAATAAATTATGGGCTGTAGGAGACGTGGTATGTTCTACGGCTTTAGATGTAGGTTGCATACCTAAGGCATGCTTCATCGATGGCAGGACGTTAAGGACCTTAAGAACAGGGCTGCCTGAGGGCCTGGCTAAGGGACTGTTTAATAATGTGATAAAGATTCGCAATCCGGCTGGAACATTAAGTGAGGAAGCGATATATGCTGTCAAGTACTGCGTCGGGAGGGATAGGGTGTTAGTGCTTGTTGATGGGGAGGAGGATTTAATCGGCTTAGCCGTTCTACTTTATGCAAATCTGGGTGAGTACCTGGTATACGGACTACCTAACGTGGGTGTCGATTTAATTAAGGTAGATGAAGCCGTGAGAAGTAAGGCCCATGATATGATCTCTAAGTTTATACCGGATGTCGTTGACTACTTTAATACAAAATAGTTAATATCACTTTAGACAAAATATTAAAGTAGTGAGGGGGATGCATCGATTCGGTCTAGTGCTGAATAATTTAAAAACCATCTAAACAATATTTAGTATCGGCGCTTAACCCGACTCCGCCTAAAACCGCAGCAACCGGCGGCGTGGCTCGACGCGGAGTAGCCCTCCGTGAGTGAAAAGCCGCTCTCCAGCTGCGGTCACAGGAATGAGGGTATGAGAGCGCTTAACGATTCCCTCAAAATGGAGACCCGAATAAGTCTGGGCACTAACCCAGACAAATTCGGGTCTAACAGGGGCCCACCCTCAGAACCGCACCATAGATCAGGTACTGGACCCCGCGGCCTTGCGGCCGCGATTCCGGTTGATCCTGCCGGATCCGACCGCTATCGGGGT
>JAGDWE010000011.1 GCA_023255965.1 Desulfurococcales archaeon
CATCGTTAGATGCGGCCTCGCGGCGTTGGGCCCTACGAGCCCGTGGAGTGCGGGTGAAGCTAGTGATCCCACATCAGGGGCTAACTCCGCCCACGGAGTTGAGAGCGCCATGAGTGGGGGAAACGCAACAACCTAAGTTAATAGAGCGATCTATCAATTACGTCGTAGCTATAGCTCTTAGCTCTTAAAGCCTTAGCTATATATGTAAATGAAGCCACCGGATCCGAGCGTTCACCGCATGAGTAAACGTCGACTGTTGCGAAGCGGTACTCAGGCCACGTATGGATTGTGATATGCGATTCTAGGATGATTGCAACAAGGCTTACGCCAGGATGTATTTTCCAGTACTTTACATCAAGTAAAGTCATGTTACCTTCCTTAGCTGCGTTGGTCGCTACCTCGGCTAGGTATTCGGCATCGGACAGAATGTCTGGATCGCATTCAAATAAGCTTCCATAGACATGTTTACCAATTACCTTATGATTAGCCTCTTTAACTTCCTTTAGTAATGAACGTAGCCCACCCATCGGCCCCCCAACCCCCTACTAAAGTGGTTAAAAGGCCTTTTAAATTTAATCCAGCCCTATAATGGCTTCCATCAATTAATTAAGAACTAAACGATAATTAATCCTAACTCCTAAATATTAGTGATGGAAGCGGTAGACGTTAATATTAACAAATGTAAGGAGGTCAGCCATATATTTAAGGAGTTAACTAATAGAATCCCCATTGACTCGTTCACTGATGAGAGGTTCTATCCTCCTAAGGGAACTGATACCGAGTTAGTTACTAGGTATTTCATGTTCATGGTCGCGATAGATCATAGAACCAGTAGGTATAGGCCTTTTGAAGCTATAGTAGATGGTCAATTATATCATGGTGCAGATCTACTTTACAAACTAGGTATGAAGAAATTTACTAGGGATCCAGAGTTCTTCAGCCCCGAGAGAATGGCTAAGATAACGCCTGCTGAAGTAGCTTCATGGCTGAGCGTTAAGGGCATTGATGGAGAGGTAATCACTGTATGGGATTATGAGGCGAGAGCTAAACTATTAAATGACTTAGGGTCTAAAATACTTGATGGTTACGGGGGATCATGTTATAGAGTAATTCTTCTATCAGGTAATTATTTAAAGCGCGATGGACGCGGCTTCATAGATAGACTTAAGGCATTTAAAGCATATAGTGACCCTGTCGAAAAGAAGGCATACTTACTTGTTAAGTTCTTAAACAGGAGGGGCATCTTAACATTTACTGATGTAGATAATGCCGAGGTGCCAGTAGATAACCATGTATCTAGGATTGCCTTAAGGTTAGGGCTGATAGAATTAAGTGACAACTACTTCAATAAGATACTAATGAGGGAGCCCTTCACTGAGTACGAGGATATAATGATTAGATCTAAGATTAGGGACGCATTTAAAGTTATCTCATATTTTGCTGGAGTAAGCCCTCTAATACTCGATGACCTCCTATGGATGTTTGGCAGGGATTGCTGTACCAGAGGGAGACCGGCATGTATCGCCCCATCTAATAGCGGATGTGTTAAACTAGGTATGTGGAGGGATGGCTGTCCTTTCTCAAATCAATGTATATTATTAAGTAAAGGCGTGTTGATAGATGAACATTTATTTGAAGATACGTATTATTATTAGATTGAGTAATTATGGAATCTAGAGCAAAGTTGGATGAGGTAGTAAGATCCCTAACTAATGAAGAGTTAACAGTGCTTAAGTACTTTATAAAGTATAGATCGGTGGGTGAATTACTCGCCATAAGGGAACTTAAAGCATTATACGGGGTTCAGGAGCCAGTAAGGGTTATTAATAGGTTAATAGATAAGGGGTTATTAACTAGAGGGTTAGGATGTTACAACGTCTCACAGGATGTCTTAAAATACATTAAAATCACGTAGTTAAGAGGAGCTGTAGGGTGATGTAGGTGGATGCTATCAGCAGGTTACTGGCTGAATTACCTAAGCAAACGTTAATATTAATTACAGGCAATGCTTATACGCTACCTTTCCATGTAGGTATTGAAGTAATTAAGAGGTACTTTAACAACTTCAAATGGTATTTCGTGGTAGAGGGATTAATAGGACGCTACCTAGGCATAATAAGGGACCACTTCAACATCGCTAAGAATGATATAGAGTTCATTGGCGATCTATGTGGGGGCCTTAAGGAATTAAGTGGGATTATAGGAAGCGAAGGCGATTTAGTATACATAGTTATAAACTCATCAACTAAATGCATTAATGACTATATAGATATGCTAGCTAAGAGGCCGCTAGATGTTAGGTCAATAATAGTAGTTCAAGTCGATGAAGATCTATCTAAGCCATTCACGTATTTAGCCGACTTAATCATAAGGTTGAGGGTCGTTGAGGACGTAAATAGCCTTAAGACCATATCTAGGGTAGCCAAATTAATAACTACAGGGGCCCGTGGATCAGAGCTAGTATTGAACTACAACGTAACGGCTACTGGGATAACCTTTGAGGAATTCCTCAGAATATAGGTTCAGCTTATGCGATGGGAAAGCTTAATATTTAATGCATGATAAGTTAATTAGGTGCTATTTAGTGAAGGGCGTCTCACCAATAGTAGCCACCATAGTGCTAATACTTATATCGCTGGCCGCCTCATTAATCCTATGGACGTGGATTTCAAACATGATTTCACAGACAACTACTTCGTCAGAAATATATTTCCTTAATGAGAGGGTTAGGATCGAGGCGGTTAGCACTCAAAGCAATGTCGTTAAGGTCTATGTGAGGAATCTGATGAATAATGATGTTAGGATTGGGGCCGTGTACGTAATTAACGGTACCTCAGGGGTCGCTATAGCGCAGAACTTAACTTCAGTTACCATAGAAGGCGGCAATGTAGCTGAGATAGTTATAAGTTTAAAAATGGTATTATCTCCTGGAATATATATAGTAAAAGTGACAACTGTTAGAGGGTATGAGGCATCATACGTATTTGCAGTAGCTTAGGTGACCCACTATTCCCAATGGTATGAGAAGCACGTTGGACGGGGGTGAGCCTAAGAGTAGTATGAGGTCTGAGGGCCTTAAGAAGATAGGTGAAGGATTAATATCAAGTATAGTTGATCTCTTATCCTTTTACCCAATAATAGATGGGTACTCCTACGCTTACATATATGTGGATAGTGATGGCAGTAAGCGCTACGAAGTGGTTGAGCCGCATTTGAATGAGCGCGAGAGGTCCCTATTGCTTAGGACTAAGGAGGCATTATTTGAGTACAGGGGTGTGATCGAAAAGTTGATACACGCAGATAGTGTGGAGGAGGGCATTAGAGTTCTTAAGGAGGTCCTTACAACTGGGGTTAAGAACGTTAAGCTGTATGATGCTGCATTAATTGATAAGATCTCCTATTATCTATCCAGGGATTTGATAGGGTACTCGATCCTCGATCCACTAATTAGGGATCCGAATCTAGAGGATATCGTATGTAGCGGGGTTAATACACCAATCCATGTATTTCACTCTGAATATGAGTGGTTGAAGTCCAATGTAGTCTTCACGAGCGACGAAGAATTGGAGAGCATGATACGCAAGTTGGCGTTTAAGGCAGGTGTGGAGGTAAATGTATCTAGGCCCATAGCGGAAGGCATCCTAAAGGAGGGTTTTAGGGTTCATTTAGCCCTTAACGTCGTATCCCGAAGGGGGTCTACATTTACTATAAGGAAATTTAAGCAGGAGCCATACACATTAGTTGACTTAATCAACCTAGGCACCTTAGATCCGTTATTAGCTGCCTATCTATGGCTCTTATCAGAGAAGCTCCAGAGCATATTAATTGTAGGTCCTACGGCGTCCGGTAAGACGACGCTATTAAACGCCATTGCCTTAATGATACCGCCTGAGGTTAAGGTGGTTACCGTGGAGGAGGCGCCCGAATTAAACTTGGTTGGACATGAAAATTGGGTCTCATTAGTAGCTAGATTAAGTAGTGAGGAAGGTGTTAGCAATATAACTCTGTATGAGTTGCTTAAGAGCGCATTAAGGCAGAGGCCGGACGTTATAATTGTCGGCGAGATTAGGGGGGAGGAAGCATATACGTTCTTTCAGTCGATAGCATTAGGTCATGGGGGGCTATCAACCATTCACGGCGATAGCGTGGAATCGGTCATTAGGAGATTGGAAGCCCATCCATTTAATGTACCTAGAAGCCTCATTCAAATGGTTAGAGTCTTACTGTATATTGGGAGGGTTCAAGTAGGTGAATATGCACTACGTAGGAGGGTTTTAGAAGTTAAGGAGATTCACGGCTTAGATCCTAAGACCAACGAGTTGATCCTAGCTACTCCATTTAGGTGGATTCGTGAGAGCGATTCATTCGCGTTCTCAGGGTATAGCCATGCACTTAAATTCATCGCTGATAGATTAAGCATAAGTTATGATGAAGTATTTAATGACCTGCTAAGGAGGGCGGTAATAATGAGGTGGTTAAGTAGGAAGAAAGTAGGCATCCGTGAATTACATAGCATCGTAAGGAGGTATGGTAGTGATTGGTTCACGTTGTATTCGCTTGCTGCATCCGAGGTCGGACCCATTGAATTCCCTTAACTCATTGGTGAACCGATTAGTTCGCATGCTTAATAACTACGAAAGATACGTAATTGGGTCAGGGCTATCTCCCTCCCTTGAAACCTACGTTAGGAGGTCCATTAAAGTTACCTTAATAGCGTGCTCTATATCGCTAGTTCTATATGCGTTGACGGCACTTGCACTTGGGTTTAAATTAATTAACGCCATCATTGACTTAATCATGTTGCTAGCGATACTAATTCCTCTGGCGTTCTTCTTATCTACCACCTTAATACCTAAATTGCTCTTCTTAAATAGGGGGTTTAAACTTGAGGCTAAATACTATAGATTGCTCTTCTTCCTATCGCTTTTCCTTACATCAGGTTTAGGGGTCACTAAATCCTTATTAAAACTTACTCAACTTAGGGACGAATTAAAGGACTTCAGCATAGAATTAGATATCATCGAGGATAGATTAATGCTTGGCTACGATTTCAACGAAGTGATCAGCTATGTCGCATCAATAACGCCATGCAAGTCGCTATCTAATCTGCTACTAAGCATCATAGGTATTGAAAGAAGCGGATACAGCACCTTACCGGTGATGACTAATTTAGCCAATAATTACTTCACATTACTTAAGGCTAGGATGGAGGAGGCGATCAATTATTTAGGAATGCTAACTGAGGCGTTTATTGCCATAGCACTTATATTCCCCTTAATAATCTCCATAATCACATCATCAACGTTGCTCGTCCCTGTAGGGGGGTTAGATCCCTACGCATTGATGCTGATGACTCTCTTAGTAATTATGCCTACATCATTATTCATCTACTACGTAGTTATCGATTACATATTAAGCGGTGTTACTATATGATGGGTCCCTTGATTTTATCTATAGTAATTTATGCTATCTCCTTATATATGGTTACATCGTATTTAATATCGCTTGGGTACGTTAAATTACTTCACACGCCATTCATAGCCATACCATACGGGTACCCCATGACCTACGTGCTATCTATATCCCTTATAGCCCTATACGCTCTATTAACGTTAACTACATTAAATTACTCAAGGAAGTTAAGGTCTATCGAATCCCAAATAAGTAGCTACATAAGCTACGTAGCTATGTATCTATCCTCCAGTAGTAGCCTACATGAGGCGCTTACGCTGGCGTTACGCGACATTAAGGGATACTTTAAGGACCTTCTTGAAAGAATGGTATTAATGATCAAATTAGGTATGACCGTAGATGAAGCTATTGATAACGCATTCAAGAACTTAGAAGAATATAGGTATATATTAAGGACCATATCAATAGCTGAGAAGAGCGGAGGTAAGGCCATTGACGTCCTGCATGAGGCATCCCAGATACTAAGTAGCTTCACATCGTTTATTGAGTATCGTAGGAGGATATTTAAGCAGTACTTCTACCTATTAGTTCTAGTAGTAATAGTGTATGATATCTCGATGGTAATCACATTGCTCATCATAACGTCGTTAACCAGCCTTCAATCGCCGATCACTTCAGGTATTAACGCGGAATTAATATATACGTTCATGTATTACATATCTATAATGATATCCTTGGTGTCTGGCACTTCCTACGGTAAATGCGTTGAGGGGAGAATTATGGGGTCGTTCATGTATGTCCTCACATTCTTGATAATCAACTTCCTCGCACTCTCTATAGTACCATTTATACTTAGATTAAAACTGTAGATAGAAACTTCAACAACTACTTACTAATTAACTTAACTCCCTCCTCACTCAATTCATACATGTATATTGCTTTATATACGGCATCTATAGGTCTGAAAACAGCTCCGCAGTCATAGCATACATGTATGATGCTAGGTGATGAGGTTTTATGATGACATGCATTACATTCAAAGAACGTTGTAAACGTCTTTAATTCATTAGACTCCTCAGTTATTTTCTTACCGCATTTAGGGCATATAATGGTATTCCCATCTCTTAAGAAACTTAATTCACTACCGGTATAACCACATGCCAGGTGTTGAATTAACCTACTTTTAACTACATCTATACTTAAGCACTTAGGGCATACGTATTTAGTTAATACTGAGGCTGAACCGCATTTAGGGCATATAACTATTCTATCCACTAACTTAGCCTTAACATATCCCTTACTTACTAATTCGTTGAGCACTCCTTCATTAAACCTACCTTCAGGGAAGTCTATAACAACACTTACCTTAACCTCAGGTTTAATTCCCCTAAGCGATGCGATCCCCTTAAGTAAGTCCTTCAACACGTTGACTTCGCTCATTAAAATCTCCGATGATTTTACGTCAATTAAGCTTTAATAAGTTTTAGATCCTTAATCCTCCTCAGGCTCCGTAATTGACTCGTAGAAGTACTCGCCTATGGATTTCTGATACCTATCTAGGTAACTGCCTAACTTATTTATCCTAGGCCTCCCTGTCTTTCTATCCCTCCTGAAGGTTACGTCGAGTTCGCGTAGGAACACATTCATACCGTCCCTTAAGCTCATGGGTCTTGATGCATTACCGTACTTGCCAGGAATGCCAGTAAAGACGATGATTCTATCTGATATGTTGTCGACCACCGTTATGTCATGGTCAACAACGAATGCTACGGCTTTCCTCAACTCTATGACATTCCTGATAGCCTTACATACGTTAAGTCTTTCCTCAACATCTATGAAGGCTGAGGGCTCATCAAGTAAGTAGATATCAGCCTCACTAGCTAAGGTAACCGCTATCGCAAACTTCTGTAGCTCACCGCCGCTTAAGTCCCTTATTTTCCTCGTAAGGAGCTTATGTAGGTTCAACCTCTTAACTACGTCGTTCTGAAACCAATCACTACATGCTATCTGAGATGATTTACATAGATCATTGAGCGCCTCCTCAACGGTATCCCACTTAAACACCTCGGTTTTAACGTACTGGGGTTTATAGCTAATTCTTAGCGCCTTAGATCCAACATACCCTTCATCTGGCTCTAACTCCGTAGCTAATAACCTAATAAATGTGGTCTTACCTATGGCGTTAGGTCCTAGCACCCCCACAACCTCACCCCCATAGACCTCACCTTCACTAACGCTTAGGCTGAATCCATCTAAGGACTTTCTGAGATTAGACCACCTAAAGTACTCAGTCCTTATGACTGCATCAACGCTCTTACCCACCTTGCTAAACACTATCGCATCAGGTCTAATCCTCATGTTCTCAGCTGGCAGGTAACCAGCTAGGAAGTGGTTTATTCCTGAGCCAACAGAATACACCTTTGAGTATATTCCGAATACTCCCGGCTCGCCGTAAACCACCGAGATGTAATCAGATAGGTAGTCAAGTACCGTTAGATCATGCTCGACAACTATGGTATAAGACCCCTTAGTAAACTCTCTAATGGCCTTAGATATGTTAAGTCTCTCATGTACGTCTAAGTAACTTGATGGCTCATCAAATAAGTAGACGTCAGCCTGCCTAAGCAATGCAGCAGCTACGGCTAACTTCTGTAGTTCGCCGCCACTTAGTGTACTTACCTTACTCCCCCAGCAGCTATCAAGATTTATATACTTACGTACTTCATTAGCTAACCCCCTCTCATCGATTTTAGCCATTAAATCACGTACATAGCCCTTAACGTAATTCCTAATGAGGTCTACGTGCTGGATCTTATGAACTATTCTAAGTTCCTTATTAACCAACTTACTCATATATTGATACAACTCTGTCCCCCTGAAGAACGTAAGGACCCTATCCCACGACGGCTTGCTAGCTAGATCCCCTAGATTAGGTATTAGTTCACCAGATAGTATTCTAACGGCCGTCGTCTTACCGCTACCATTCTTCCCGACGATGCCGAGGACTTTATTATATATCGGTGTAGGTAATCCATAGAGTTTAAAGGCATTAACGTCATATCGATGTACGAGCTTTTTCTCTAATTCATCTGGTAGGTTAATAACTGTTATCGCCTTATACGGGCATTTCTTCACACATATGCCGCACCCTACACATGCCGCCTCATAGATTACTGGCTTACCATTCTTAGCTTCAGATAGCTCTACGGCTTTAGAGCCAGACCTATTTATAGGACAAAACGATATACACTCTAGATTACATTTATCAGGCCTGCATACGTCGTAGTCTATTACCGCGACCCTAACCATTGCAACCCTCAAATTAACTTAATAATCATACTTAAAATATAGTTATTGATGATGAGAGGTGACGGCAAGGATCATTGAATGACTGAAATAAATGACCTGAATAGTAAATGTGATAAGCCCTTCAAATATATTGAACTATCAATTTAATCCTCAAAAAATACTACATTGCCGTTTACTACCATTCTTCCTCTTCCCACTCCTCCTCTTCCTCTTCCCACCATTCTTCCTCTTCTTCCTCCCACCACTCCTCCTCAAACATCTTAAATCACTCGTTAGCTACTACAACTTAAAATATATAAATTTTACCTAGTGAAGAGCTATAAAGGATTTAGGTTGTTGCGTTTCCCCCACTCATGGCGCTCTCAACTCCGTG
>JAGDWE010000045.1:0-11319 GCA_023255965.1 Desulfurococcales archaeon
CTTCATTGCTGGCGGGGATTACCCACCCTGCTCCGTTCGTCCAGCGGTAGACCGCGGGCTGGGTCTTCGGCCCATCACCCCTATCCCTCACCGCGGGGAGCCCTCTACCCACGGTTCTTAGGGACTCAGGGATATGTGGGATATTTATCGCCCCATTCAGATCCGCGTTTATAACTTTCCCTGTGCAGGGACACTTAAGCAATCCACGGCGAATGTGCTCACCTTCATGGGCTTCCCCGCACAGGGAACAGATTTTTCGAGGTATTTGCCTCGTCGACTTCGATGGCCCTGATCCCGAGCTCCTCGCGGCCTCCCCAGCCCCTCACCGCCCTCCTAGAGCGGCTCCCGGAAGCCCGGGGTCGCCGGCGAGTTTATAAGCATATTTGGGGTCGCCAAGCAAGAGAAGCAAGCCCAGTAATCATGAACATTGTTGCAGCCCAATACATGTAGTTAGGTTGTTATAAACATGCCTGAAGCGATGAGTATATATCCTAAAGCGTAATCACTTTAACATAATTAGGAGGATAATCAAATTATAAATTTTGCTATTAAAAATACATCGTAGCCAAACTTAATTATGCTTCGACTTCGACTTCCCTTACCCAGTGCCTATATTTCGCTATCCTACCTAGCGTTGCATCCCTGTACGTATTCATGATGCTCTTAGTCACTTCCCCAACACTTCCGCTACCTACAGTCCTACCATCTATCTCAACTATTGGTGTAACCTCCGCAGCAGTACCAGTAAAGAATGCTTCATCACATGTGTATAGCTCCTCCCTCCTGATCCTACGTTCGATAACCTTTAACCCTAGGACCTCCCTAGCTAAAGTTATTACCGTATCCCTCGTTATCCCTTCAAGAATCCCATCATATACTGGAGGCGTTATTAGCTCACTATTCTTAACTATGAATATGTTCTCTCCAGCCCCCTCAGCAACGTAGCCCTCGCTATCAAGTAGTATTGCCTCATCATATCCATTTAAATGCGCCTCGATGGCTGCTAGGTGACTAAGTAAGTATATTCCAGTGGTCTTGGCGTAAACAGGTATTGAATCAGGGGATGGCTTCCTCCATGAGGATATGCCGCACTTAACGCCAGTAGGCTTAAGGTACTTACCAAACTCAATAATCACCACAGCTACTTCAACAGGGTTCATCGCCCTTAAGCCGAAGCCTCCTAAACCCCTAAATGCTATTGGCCTTATATATACGTCTGTATTGAATTTGTTGGCCTTAATGAGTTCCACCGTAGCCTCTATTAACTTCTCCATGGGGTAGGGTATATCCATATATATGATCTTCGCTGACCTATACATCCTCCTCATGTGGTCCTCAAGCCTGAATACCTTAATATACTCATCATCGTAGTAGCCTCTTATGCCTTCGAAGACCCCCGTACCGTAGTGGAGTCCGTGAACAAATACGTGAACCTTAGCATCCTCCCACCTAACTATAGATCCATTAAGCCATACATACTTAGGCCATTGAGTAGGTGTGCCCGTGCCTGACTTAGACATATTCCCACGCAGTTAATGCGTTTTAGGATCCTCTAAAGTACTTATAGTTATATAATAAGCATTTCGCTTTTCAGAGATCCCTCAAATTTAGCGTTAAGTAGTTAAACTTATTATTAATCCAATATATCTCCAGTTATATCTGGCGATATAATTTGAGACCTATTAATAGAGGTATCATGAGAGCTTTCGTCTTGAGGATACTCACAGAAGGGCCTATGCATGGCTACGGGATAATGAGGAAGCTTAAGGAAATTACAGGATTTACGCCTAGCCCAGGTCATATGTACTTACTTCTTAGAAGATTAGAGAGGGAGGGGCTTATAGAGGTTGAAGCGGTTTCCTCGAGTGGTAGGAGAATGAAGATCTATAGGATCTCAGATAAGGGCAGGGAGTTCCTTAAAAGTAGGGGCGATCTCCTAGAGCTTACTGAAGCATGTGTTAGGAGGTTTAAGAGAGCTAAGGAGGTAGGACTCCATAAGCTCTACATGGTTCTACAGGACGTCTTCGCATCCCTAGATAGCCTATCTGATGAGGATCTCCATTACCTTAAGGAGGCCGTTAAGGACTTCGCGAGAAGGGTTAAAGATATTGTAGGTGGGTGAGGGATACGAATTCAGATATGGTCATCGTCGAAGACTTGGTTAAGAGGTTTAAGGATGTCGTAGCCGTAAATGGCATTAACTTTAAAATCAAGCGATAGGATATCTATGCGCTCCTAGGTCCTAATGGTGCTGGCAAAACAGCTACGATCCACATAATAGCTACGATTCTTAGACCCACGAGTGGTAATGTCTTCGTTGCAGGCCATGATGTAATTAAGGAAGCTAGTAAAGTTAGAAAGCATATAGGGATAGTATTCCGGGATCATAGCCTTGACCTAGACTTAACAGCATACGACAATATGTGCGTGCATGGGAGGCTCTACGGGTTGGGTGGACGGAGCCTTAGGGAGAAGATAATGGATCTCCTCGAATTCGTAGACCTAAAGGAATTCACATTTAAGCGCGTAAGGTATTTTAGCGACGGCATGAGGAGGAGGCTTGAGATAGCTAGAAGTCCTCTGCATGAACCCTAATCGCTCATATTAGATGAACCTACCATTGGATTAGATCCTCAGTCAAGAGCTAGGGTTTGGAATTACATTAGGGCTTTAAAGAAGGAGAAGGACATGACGATGCTAATGACCACCCACTATATGGATGAGGCTGAGGAATTAGCACATAGGATAGCTATAATGGATCGCGGCAAGATGATAGCTGAGGGCGCTGCCGATGAACTTAAATCCATGCTAGGGATGGATGTGGTTTACATACCGCTAGATAACTCAAATAACGCAGACATATGTGAGGCGCTGGACTTTGTTAAGGGATGTAAGCATGTGACCCACTATGAGGTGGAGTTGGTAGTTGATAAAGCATCAAAAGCCCTCCCAGAGATATTCTCAGCAGTTGATAGATTAGGTATTAGGGTTAGGGAAGTCAGCTACCGTAGGCCGACGTTAAATAAGGTATTCTTACATCTAACTGGTAGGGAGTTACGAGACGCCCTAGAGTCAAATCCCATCCTACATAGGATTAGGAGATGGTGAACGCGATGTCATTAAATTTATCTTCACTAACTGCAATGATCTACAGGCAGATTAAGAGGTGGTGGGACGCTAAATCCAGGGTAGTATCGGCATTCCTAAACCCACTACTGTGGATGGTGTTCATGGGTTTAGGGATGAGCACGGTATTTATGTTCACGCCCAGCGACCTAAGCATACCTAATTCAGGCTCGATATCAAACATGGATAAAGCCGTAGATGCCATGGCTAGATATGTCCAGCAACTAATTAACAGTAGGTTCGGCGGGTTGGACTACGCAACATTCATGGTTAGTGATATGGCCGTAATGTCGGTATTCATGGGTAGTTTCATAGCCGGGATAAGCGTTATATGGGATAAGCAATTCGGCTTCCTTAAGGAGTCCCTTGTAGCTCCAGCACATAGGGGCGTAATTAATTTTAGGGGAATATAGGTGACTCAATTATAAATACGTTCAACGGCCTAGCGGTGGCTTGCATGGGATTCCTGATCTCATGCTCGCTAAACCTCATCGGCTTAATCACAATTACCCCATATCTATTCATAACTTCAATCGCATTCACATCACTAGGCATATTAATAGCTCTTAAGTTAGCAAGCATTGAGGGCTTTCAGGCAATAGTTAACATGATTAACATGCCGTTAATGTTCTTAAGCGGCATATTCTTCCCAGTAACCACTATGCCTGACTGGATGAAGGATATAACGTTGATTAACCCTCTAAGCTATGCTGTGCACTCAGTTAGGTACTGGTTAACTAACGCTGATATAGGACCGCTGCCTATGAACCCGATGGCCGACCTAGTAATACTTGCATCAATGGCAGTAGCTCTTACATATTGTGTATTAATGACCTTTGAGAAAACAACCATAGAGAGCTAAGTTACAGAGATCGCGTCATGATCTAACCTCCTCCCAGCCCTGAAAGGCAAGGCCATCTGTCATAAAGGTCGTTCCACCCGGGATTTGCTGTTTATTAGCTTAACCCAACATACTACTTAATGGTGGTTTAATGGGTAAGATAGCTTATGTAAGAGCTTACCCATTAGCTGCTGAGAGGGCTGGAGTCTCCCTCGATAGGCCGGATCACTACCTCCCGTATTGGAGGGAGCTAGCCTTAGCCGGCGTTAGGGGCAAGTACTATATGTTATTAGTTGAGGTTGGGAGTGATGATGGTTATGTTGGTTGGGGCGAGGGACTAGTTAGGGAGGCCCCTACAGCTCATGTAGAGATAGTTGAGAGGTTGCTGGCCCCTATAATATTAGGCCAGGATCCGCTTGCAATCGAGGAATTATGGCAGAGGATGTTCGCTGCTTTGAAGACTAGGGGGCATTTCGGCGGGTACTTCATTGAAGCGCTGTCAGGTGTTGATATAGCTCTATGGGATCTGGCCGGCAAGATATTAGGGATTCCAGTACATAGGATGCTGAGGGGACCTACATTTGATAGAATTAAAGCGTATGCCTCATCGATTTACTGGCATTATATGGATAAATTGTCTCCTGACTCAGTAGCTAAGGAAGTACTTAGGCTGTCTGAGCAGGGCTTCGATCAAGTTAAGATCAAGATAGGTATGGAGAAGATGGGCGTAGGCGGCCCTAGCGTTCAAGATGTATTGAAGGCCGTTAGGGATCTAGTAGGCTACGGCGTTACTATAATGGTTGACGCTAATTCAGCGTATAGCGTAAACGAGGCTATTAGGGTTGGGAGGGTCTTAGAAAGATATGAAGTGCTGTGGTTTGAGGAGCCACTGCCGCCGAATAATATAGAGGGCTATGCTGAATTGAGGAGGAAGTTGGATGTCATGATAGCAGGTGGTGAATCACTATTCACTAAGTATCAGTTTATGGAGTACGTGAGGAAGAGGGCATTAGACGTGCTTCAACCGGATATAGCTAGAGTTGGTGGTATAACCGAGTTCATGAAGGTTGCAGCCATCGCTGAGGCTGAGGGATTGTTAATTGCCCCGCACGTGGGCCTCTCAGGCCCAGGATGTAGGGCAGCCTCACTTCAAGCATCGGCAGCACTACCTAGAGAGGTATTCTTAACCTATGAATATATGTATAAGGGCGATAATGCGTTAGCTAGGGAGCTGCCAAGGAAACCGATTGAGGTGTTTAATAGAGGGTACCTTGAAATATGTAAGGAGCCGGGAACATGCTTTGAACCAAATAGAGATGCCATCAAGAAATTCATTGTTAACTGACCTCCTTCCTGCCTTGGGGAACCCCCTGCCCTTTAGGATGGGAAGGAGGTCGAATATTTAAAATTCAGGAAATTTAATTACATAGTGGTTATGATTTGATGCAGGCGTCTGTTGAAGTTAAGGACTTAGTTAAGTCCTATGGCAGCTTTCTAGCTGTGAAAGGGATCTCATTTAATGTATTTGATGGTGAGATCTACGGCTTAGTCGGGCCTAATGGCGCAGGCAAGACAACCACGTTTAGGGTGATTGCTACTTTACTAATGCCCACATCTGGCTCGGTGAAGGTATGTGGCTACGATGTTGTTAGGGAGGCTAATAAGGTTAGGAAGTGTATTTCATATCTACCTGAGGAGGCAGGGGTCTACAGAAATATCACCGGATATGAATTCCTCAAGTTGATAGCTAAAACCTACTTTAAGTCCAGCAAAGATGCAGAGGAAGCGCTTGAGCTAGGTATTAAGCTCTCAGGTCTTAATGAAAGGCTGTATGATAAGATGAAGTCGTATAGTAGGGGTATGAAGAGGAGGATTCAAGTTGCTAGAACATTAATGGTTAGGCCTAGAGTAGCCATACTTGATGAGCCCACGGCAGGCCTCGACGTCAGCTACTCATACAGCATTAGGGAGTTAATTAAAGACTTCGTAAAGCAGTACGGGATAACTGTATTGCTATCAAGCCATAATATGCATGAAGTAGAGGGCCTTTGCAATAGGGTTGCACTAATATCATCAGGTCAGATACTGGTCGAGGGCTATGTCAGTGAGTTAATTAAGGAACATGGCGTCAGGAATCTTGAGGAACTATTCATAAAGTTGGTTAGGTGACTTAAATGCTTAGGGAACTGATACTTAAGGAGGTTAAGGATTTAATCAGAGATCCGAGGATTTGGATTCCCTTCATCATCTCAGCCTTAATACTCCCACTAGTTGGGTTAGTAGTATCTACAGGTATTAAGGAGGGCGTTGCTGAGGTATCAGCACCGATTAACTTACTCGTCAGCGACCTGGACAATGGATTCCTAACCAAATACGTACTAGATAACTTAAGTAAGTTGGAGCTGATTAATAACCTAACCATAGCACATGTAAAAGACCTAGCTCACTTAAAGGCCATCGCATTAGAGGGAGGCTTTGATGTGATCCTCATCATTAACGAGGGATTCACTAAGAGCTTATTAAGCGGTCTAAAGGCCAACATAACGTTAATCGATGTCGTTAAAACGGTTGGAATGATGTCAGCACTTAAGTCATCCATAGTTACCTCATTACTTAACGACGTCGTAGGTGATATTATGTTAAGGTATTACGGCCTTAACATATCATCATCCATAATCAAATGGCCTACCAATGCAATAATAATGACTTACCTAGTCCCACGTAATCAATTAGTTGCTGGATCCTCATCACTTCTTACCCAGCTGGGCATGACCTCATTCATTATGCCATTAGTTCTAATGATAATAACCATTTCAGTACTTCAGATGGCCGCTACATCAACCGCTGTCGAGAATGAGGAGAGGACTTTAGAGGTACTCCTAACACTACCCATGAGTAGGTTCGATATATTAATGTCCAAGCTTCTGGGCTCGTTCACTGTAGCTTTAGTTGGCTCATCGTTCAATGTATTTGGATTCGTCATATATTTCTACATATTCTCAGCAACCCTCACTACCTCAGTTCCAGCCAGTACATTAGATTTCGCCCCAAACATATACTTAATAGATCCGACTTCGATCATGTACTTGACTGTAAGCGTAGTCCTGGCATCGCTAGCTATGGCCTCATTAGGAGTAACTATAGGGGTATTAAGCAACGACGTAAGAATAGCCTCAACGATATCTGGGCCTATAGTAATGCTTGTTATTCTACCCAGCTACTACATAATGTTCGTTGATACATTGAAGATAGGGGCACCTCTACGGTACCTACTTTACGCTCTACCCTTTACACAACCAATGATGATAGCTAAGGAGTCAGTTATATCTAGGCCGGACGCGCTAACCCCCATGTGGTTGGCGACATCATTACTTTTCTCAATAATGCTTCTACTACTCACATCTAAAATGCTGACGCTAGATAAACTACTTAGAGTTCAGAGGGCATTATCATCAATTAGGAGAAGGAAAGAAACGCTCATGACATGATCGCCGCGAACGCGGATATAATTACAACATTTACTTGCTAAGAGAATTGGGCCGATATCCGGTCTTAAAGGTAGGAAAGCGGTTTTCATAGCAGCCAATGAGTTCGAAGATGTTGAGTTACTTTATTCATCCATACGCTTAGGTGGAGAAGTCGCTGATGTAATTATAGTACCAACAAAGTTTGGTCTTCATCCAAGACCGGCGGACCCACGTAGGCCTATGACTGGGAGGTTCGGTACGACGGTACCTTTGCTAGTATTTAGGGAAGGAGAGAGGCATGTGATTAAAGAGCTAAGTGAGCTTAGGGTTGATGATATAGATGCTATAGTCATCCCTGGAGGCTTCTCGCCAGATTACCTGAGGAGGCTGCCAGACGTCTCGAACTTCGTTAGAGAAGCATATAATAAGGGTAAGCTAATCGCAGCTATATGCCATGGCCCGTGGGTTCTAATATCGGCAGGGTTAGTTAAAGGTAAGAGAATAGCTGGAGTCATAGCGATTAAAGACGACATAATAAATGCTGGAGCAATGTATGAGGATGCAGCCGTAGTTAGAGATGAAAATACGATGACATCTAGAACTCCAGATGATTTATCGGAGTTCTGCAACGCAATCATAGATGCGTTAAGCAGTCATTAATAGTTACAAGTGAGGGCCTCACCCTTCAGGGCGGAGGGGGTCGGTCTTGAGACGGTAATTGCAGCCGTAATTAAATTTGTAGAGCTAGACAACTTCTCAAACACATACTTTGATAGGTGTAACACTGAGGCATCTGCCTTTTAGAAGTTGTTGAGCAGGTTTAGCTTGCCATATATCTATATATCTATATATTGAAATACTTCTATAGCTGTTGGATACGTTGCTATCTTCCTAACCTCCTCGCGTTTAATCTCTATATAGCTATCTATGAGTTCTTGAGCGAATATCGGCTTCAGCCACTCATTATCGCATTCTAGCTCATCTAACGCCTCATCTAAGGACCTCGGTAACTCCTTAATGCCTAGCTCCTTTCTTCTCCTAGGCGTCATCCTGTATACGTTTTCATCAAGTGGATCCCCGGGATCTAACTTCCTATTAACTCCATCCATACCAGCTAGAACGACGGCGGATAACGCAAGGTAGGGATTTGCACTAGGGTCTGGTGGTCTGAACTCAACCCTCTTAGACTTACTACTCCCATTATATGCCGGGATCCTTATGGCAGCACTTCTATTCCCTTTACTCCATACAAGGTATACGGGCGCTTCATAGCCGGGTACTAACCTCTTATAACTATTTACCGTAGGACTTACAATGGCAGATAATGCCCTTCCATGCTCTATTAGCCCACCAATGAAGTACCTAGCATACTGACTTAGGCCAGCGTAGTTGTCATTAGGGTCGTAAAATAGGTTTACACCATCCCCCCATATGCTCACATGTACGTGCATACCACTTCCGTTATCCCCGTAGATGGGCTTAGGCATGAATGTAGCTACATACCCCCTCCTATACGCTAGAGACTTAATAACGTACTTAACCGTCTGAACAGCGTCCGCAGTAAACGTAGTAATCCCTCCCTTAAAGTTAATTTCATGTTGTGCTGAAGCAACTTCATGATGTAGGACTTCAACAGATAGGTTGAAGTGCCTCTCAAGGATCTCAGCGCACTCAACCTTCAGCTCTTCGAACTTATCTTTAGGATGCGTGACGTAGTACCCATCCTTACTTCTATTAAATGGTACAGTAGCACTCCAGAACGCCTCACTACTCACTATCTCTAGCTGCTGCTTCCAAACATCTACGGATACGTTAACTCTGTCAAATATGAAGAACTCCAGCTCCGTTGATACGTAGGGCCTTAACCCGTTTTCAAGGAGAGCTGAATCTACGCTCTCTGCAACAAACCTCGGGTCCTTAGACATCCTTTCCTTGTCCCTGTAAATGCTGCTTATAACTCTCGCGGTTCCAGGGGCCCACGGTATCATAGCAAACGTATCTGGTATAGGCTTTAAGGTTAGGTCGCTCTCCTCGATCCCTGTAAACCCCTTAATGCTACTTCCGTCAAGCTTCCCAATACCATCAGTAAATAATTCAGGTGTCACTAGCTTAGATGATATCATAACATGCCTTAATACACCTATTAAGTCCGTGAATTGTAGATCCAGCCACTTAATGTTATTTCGTTCAATCTCCGAAATTACATCTTTTGACATACTTTCAACGTATAATTCATTGGTATAGAACTCTAAATAAAATTAACTACAATAGATATGATACACCCATATAGGGGCCCATTAAACCATATATAGTTGAGTTAGTTAATTGTTCTATTGGTGAATGCTTAGAATGAACTTATTAGATGAGGTAGATTTAGCGATAATCAATGCATTGAAGGAGAATGCAAAACTAGGTATTAGGGAAATTTCAAGGATGTTGAGGAAGTCCCCATCAACGATAATTAATAGGATGAGGAGGTTAGAGAAATTAGGGATAATAAAGGGATATACTGTGCTGATAGACTATAGCAAGTTGGGTTATCAAATAAATGCGATTACATTGCTACAGGTAGATGGCGCCCATATAGAGGAGGTTGAGAGGGTCCTCGCATTAGAACCTAACGTAAGGTCGGTATATGATATAACCGGCGAATACGACGTTATGATAATTTCTACATTTGAAGATGTGAGCAAGTTAGATGCGTTTATTAAGAAATTACTTAAGCTACCATACATTAAGAAGACTGTTACTAACATCGCCTTCAGGGTGGTTAAGGAATCGCCGCATATTAACGTAAAGATAGGGGGCTAGGATATCACATCACGATGGGATCTTGTTTTCAAAGCACAGGGGGCATTTATGTGGTCAACTTAAACTCCTAATTAAGTCTCTAACCCTGGATCGTACATCGTACCCTAACGGCTTACCCAGGGACCTCTCAGTGAATTTACAGAACGAGCAAGTACCGCTTGATGATGGCATCCCACAGTATTTACAGCGGATGACTTCTCCCTCAGCTTTTACATCAGCTACTTTAATAAGCCTCCTCATTAAAGATATTTTAAAGCCGGGTGATGAGGCTTCAAGCTTATCTAGCATTTCCCTAATTACTGCCTTGAAGTTATCAACGTACTTGTATGGACATGGACTTCTAACATATTCTATACCCCTAATATTAGCGTATAATATGATATCATCCTCACACGTTTCATGGAGTATCCTTAACTTCGCAGCCATGACTCCCTTGATGCCTAATGTCACCGGCGATAACTTAATCATTCTGAAGTTCCCCTGAACTAGGAAGTCCTTAAGCGCGAATACAAGCAAGTCGTCCATGTGATGCCCAAGGGCGACTGCATCAGCGTCAAGTTCGACCGAAACTACATTAATTAAGTATCTCTTAAGCATGCCACATAAACTACATGGAGGCCTCCTAGAGATCCTAATAAGTTCTGGTAAGGAGTAGCCGATGAGATCCCTAAGCGGTAGTACAAAGCATTTCAAATTTAATTCCCTACATACCTTCCTCACGACATGGCTGGATTCTTCTGAGAAGCCGTCAATACCGAGATCCAAGTGAAGCCCGTATATCTCCTTAATTCTGAAGGCATCTCTATGCCTCATAATTATATGGGCCAAGGACGTGCTGTCCTTACCACCTGATAATGCTATAATAAGCTTTCTTATACCATCAAACATATTATGTCTTTCAGCGACTCTAGCTACACGCATTTCGACATACTCTGCGAAGTGGTCGCGACATAAGTTCATCCTAGCATACCTAACCCTTACAGCCGCTTGCCTACCGCATTTAAAGCACCTAACACCGTCTCCAACTATAGCTATACTCATAACTTTCTTCCCTAGATAAATCACTAACTTAAC
>JAGDWE010000045.1:11419-20131 GCA_023255965.1 Desulfurococcales archaeon
CTCCAACTATAGCTATACTCATAACTTTCTTCCCTAGATAAATCACTAACTTAACTTATTTACGTATCGTTGATTCAGGCCTGTTTAATAGATAACAAATTTATTGTTGCTGTACGCTTATTATTAAGTGGTGATCGCCATGCTTAATTCAAGGCCAAGCGTTTACGTAATGCCCGTAGGTTCTATGGATCAAACCGACGTCGCCCAGGACTATAATTCCCTATTAAGCTATATAAGGAGATTGGATTTTGATTTAATCGTTGGATCACCTCTAAATGATGAGGTATCATTGATTCGCAGAGCCCATGAGGTTAGCAAGTTAAATTTAGATGCCTTAATAGTTGTATCACTCCATGGATTTACCGGTCACCTTCAGGCGTTATTTGTGGAGTCCGTAGGTATACCTGCTGTTATTTGGACTTTCCCCACGAGATATTCGTTTCCAACGTCAGCCAGCGCAGTTGGTTACTTAAGGGAGAGGGGGTTTAAGGTCAAATTAGTCCATGGCGCTCCCAATGACCTACGTGCGATCAGGGAGATGGAGGACTTCATTAAGGTAGCATACACATATAGGAGACTAAGGTACTTAAGGATAGGTATGATTGGAAGCATAATACCACCTATGGTTGCTTCGCACTTTGATAGAACTATACTTAAGGATAGATTAGGAGTTGACGTCGAACACGTACCTCTAAGCGAATTAATTAAGGTGTTTAATGAGTTAAGCGATGATGAGGTCCTGAGGAAGCTAAATGAAATTAAGTCTAAGTATAAGGTAGAGGCGCCTGAGGAAGGCGTTAAGAAGGCCCTAAAGCTATACTTAGCAATTAGAAAACTTCAAGAGCTACGCGGATTAGATGCTATAGCACTCGAATGCTATACGGAGCTGTTCCAGGTATTTAACGTAAATCCTTGCCTAGGGTACGTGAATGACCAGATTATAGGTTGTGAGGGGGAGATATTAAATGTTATTGGGTTAATCATAGCTAAGTGCTTGACCGGCAAGCCGGCATTGATATCGGATCCGTTTTCGGTGAGCCATGATGGGGTTCTAACATTTATGCATTGCGCAGCGCCCGCATCTATTGCTGAGGATCCATCTAAGACCCATGTAGTTCTTAGCGAGCCGCCATCGATCATCAAGGCTAGAATACCAGTAGTCCACTGCAGGCCTGAGATACCGTTAACTACAGTAACGATATTCAGGCTATATGGAAAATACATCGATAAAATCCACGCAACCACTGGTACAGTAGTAGGCTATGACCTAAGTAAGGCGCTTCAGATTAAGGTTAAGATCGATAATCCAAGGGCATTCGTAGATAGTGTAGTGGGTAATCATTACGTCATAGCTTTCGGTGATCTAAGGAGCCAGCTAAGACAGCTCAGTGAATGGCTAGGTATTAAATACATTGAAACCTAAGAGAACACTTGAATCCTACTGACCTCACCTACATTCTCAACCCTAATGACTTTATTCGATATCTCAACTACATCTTCATCGTGCGTTACTACTATCACTTGCCTTAGCGTCCTTCCTAACTCACTAATTATCTTAAAGATCTGGGTCTTCCGCTCCTCATCTAAATATATCGTTGGTTCATCTAGGACTAACGTAGTTGGGAATCTGCCCATAATTAGTTCAGCTAACGCTAACCTTAGAGCTATTGAAATGCCTACTTTCTCGCCACCACTTGCGTTACTTACCGGCAATTCACCTCCTAACACCTTAATACTTATTTGGAAGTCGTCATTGATCGCTATAGGTCTGAGATTAAGCTTAGATAAAAGCACGTTAGCTCTTCTCTCCAACTCGGATCTAACGACCTTGGTTAATTCCCTAGCGATTATTCCATTCTTTCCTAAGAACTTGATGCTGAAGTCCTCAATTACCTCATAAGCTTTAATCTTTCTCTCCAACTCCTTAACCCTACCTTCGCGCTCCTTGATGTCCGCCTCAAGCTTCTTAATCGCTTCATTGTATTCGGATATAAGGTCATTCAATGACTTACGCTCAGCTTTAAGGTTGCTTAAATCATTAACTAGCCTGTTTAAATCGGCATCGACGGCTTTCTTTCGGTTTAGTAGATCCCTAATCAACTCGTCGATCGACTGTGGGGTTAACTCGCCGGCTAATCTAATGCCCAGGAAATCTAAACACCTAGTTAATTTATTCAGTAATTCCTCAAGGCTTACCCCTAACCCGCTAACTAATCCACCATAATTCCTCATTATTATATCCAACTCGCTTCTAGCCCTTTGAAGTTCCTCCTTACGCTTATTTAATTCCTCAACGCATTCATCTAAGGATGAGGTACCTACCTCAGCAACCGTACTGCAGAGGCTAATAGCCAGCGAACTAAGTCTCCCCAGCCTGATCTCTAAGTCACGTAACTCGTTATTTAGGTATTCCTCCCTGCTCCTTAACTCCTTAAGCTTATCTAGGTACTTCTCAATGATCCTTAACTTAGCATCAACTGATGTATACTCAGCACTTAATTCCTTAATGGCCTTACTTAAATTATTTAATTCCTTAATTAATTTCTCTTTAATTAAATTAGGCTCATTAATTGTCGAACCACATATAGGGCACTCCTTGCTCGATTCAAACTTCTCTACATAGAGCAAATATAATTCCTTAAGAGCCTTCTTACCCCCCACCGAGTCGCTTAGCTCATCACGCCTAACCCTCAACTCAGCGTCGAGTTCATTGAGCTCATCTAAGGAACTTACTGACACTCCAATCTTACTGCTTAACTCGTTGAGTATGCTTATGTATTGAGTCCTAATGGCCTCTCTTTCCTTCCTCCTCCTACCTAATTCGTTGGCCAACCTCACATATTCGTTGCTATCCCACGAATCTATTAACTTAAGTCTATTAATTACTGCCTCTAACTCCTTAACCTTACTACTAATTAATGCCACCTTTAACTTACTGCTTAATTCTATTGCCTCATCTATTATACTTAACTCATGGCTACGTGCCTCACGCTTGCTCTCCAACTCCTTAATCCTGGCTTCAACTTCCTTAACCTTAGCGACCTTCTCACTAACCTTACGTCTAACGTCTTGTAATTCCTGCTTCTCCTTCTCTAACATCCTTAACTCGCCCCTTAACTCGCCCTCTAGCTTATCCTTCTCGCTGATCGCCTTCTTAACGGATTCCAACGCCTTCTCTAAGTAGCTAAGACCGAGAAGAGATAGTATCCACTCCCTCCTTTTAGAATCACTAATGTTAATTATCTCGGTAAGTTCATCCTGCAGCGCAATTATAGTGCCTCTAATGAGCTTCTTTAAGTCGCTTCCAGAAATTGTGGAGAGCCCCAATATCCTGCTTAATTCGTTGACGACTTCAGTAATTCCCGTGGCCCTTAACCTCTTTCTATCTCCTTCAAGTACGTACAAATATGCCTGCGAGGAGCCCTCAACGCTTAATTCCCTGGTGACTAAGTACCTGCTACCACCCACCTCAAATAGTACTGATATCTCGCCATTCTTCCTACCCCTCATAACTATGAATTCCTTCTTACCACCCCTAATATCGGGTTTAGCGTCAGAGAATAATGCTATGTACATTGAGTCGATGATCGATGATTTACCAGCGCCGTTCGAACCCACTATGGATACTACTCCATCTGGGAAATCTATCTCGGTGTTTTCATGAGACAAAATATTAGCTAACTTAACCCTCCGGATTATCATTTCTTAATCAACCTCTCCAACCTACTAAGCAACGACACATCACTCACTAATCTATTAATCATTAGGTTAACGAAGCCAACGTCATCGCAGCCCTTGATGATGCCCAGTAATACTTCAGCCAAGTCCTTATCGCCTACAACGTTATGGACCACCAGCTCAAGCGTTGGTACATAGCTAACTTCTTCATATGTACCACTACTCTCCTCCTCAATAACTCCAGGTACCTCAATCCTGTAGAAGAGAATCTTATTGCTCCGTACTAGGCTGTCTAAGTAATCGTTAATTAATTTTGAGTCTCCTGAGGGTAAGTCCTTACTGACCCTTATATGCAGCATTGGGGGCTTACCTGGCATACTATACCATATTTTATCTAATGACTTAATTAATTGGCTATAGCTCCTTACGTCGTTAAGTACCACCCACCTCCTAAAACTATTCAACTTGATCCAATTAACCCTAGCTTCACTGCCGCTTAAGTCGACTAAAACAACATACCTCTCATCACTTGCCTCTAAAACGTCTAATGCCTCAGTGGAACCGGGGTAGACTACTGGCGTACCGCCGTAATTTACCTCGTACCTTAAGTGGTAATCACCTAATGCTACGTAGGCATAGTCCATAACACCTAACTCGCTTAACGATATATGGGCATTAGGTATACCTAGCTCCTTAAGTAGCAGGTGAGCCATCAATATCCTCTTCCCTGATTCAGGCTTTCTTAACATCTTAACAACATCATTTATCAACTGCGGGTGGGTATAAGGTATTGCAGTAACCCCTAATTCACCACTACGTAGCTTAATTACACTTGTCGATGCATTAGCTATCGCTAATGTCCTCGCTAATCCAACTTCATCAAATAGCTTAAGAGGCGATAAAGTGGCTGTCTTAGGTTGATCGTGTTGTCCAGCAATAACTAAGAACGGGATGCCCGAATCCCTTAATCTCCTAAGGGATTTAAATGCGTAGTAATACGTCTGCGGGCTAGGCTCAGCCTTATTGAAGAAGTCGCCACAATGTATTACGGCGTCGACTCCCTCCTTAATAGCTATGTCTATGACTTCATCAAATACATCATAGAAGTCTAATTCCCTTTCCCTCACTCTCCCATGCCTACGTGGCTTATCGGCGCCTAAATGAGTATCTGATACGTGGAGTAGTAACAACTTAATTACCCTCCCACTCACTACTTAACGACTTAATATCTAAGGCTTTAGACCTCCGCTCCAGAGATGATCTCCATATACTTACTACATCCGGCGTCGCCCCCACCCTCTTACCCATATGCATGTCTATTTTAACGTATGCTGGATACCTACCTATCCACTCGCCTATTAATATCCCATGACCTGGAGGCAGTGTGGGTAATAAGTTGACGTATTCCTCACTCAAGATGTCGGATAACTCCATAATAACTGATTTATCACCTCTTTGAACTAGCTTTAGGAATGCGTAGTTCTGTACCTGGGAAACAACATTAGCGTCTAAGGCCCTAGGCCTCTGACTAACTATGGCCAACATCCCCCCGAACTTCCTACCCTCCCTAATAAACCTCTGTAGAGTTCCCTTAGACCTCGTTGCCATGTCCCTGCTAATGAATATGTGCGCCTCCTCAATAACGAGTAACGTTGGAACTATCTTACGTTCCTTTAAGGACCATAATATGTTTTCAGCAATCACCTTAAGCATATAGTCCTTCTCTTCATCAGTTAATGTAGAGACGTCAACGACTACTACCTTACGGCAGTCAATTAACTCGCTTACTTCAGGGGCGTCTAAGGCCACCTTATGCCATTCAAAGAAATCATCTATCTTATCCCTTATTTCGTTAGTTATCTTATCGTCATGATCGCCTAGGTAAACCTTAAGTAAATCCCTATAGGCGTCAAGTGGATTTAAATCCTTAATGGCAACTTGCTGTGCACTGCTTCCTGACCTAGCCTTAAATTTCTCGGCGTACAGCCTCTTTACGGCCTCGGAGTAAGGTACTCTACTTCTTAATGCTATATCGCATACATCATCGTTTAACTTTCTAATGGCGTTCCTCAATAGCCTTCTCTGCTTAGTTGCCGTAGGCTCAGTAATTATAAAGCCGACTAATAGTCCAACAGGCGATTTGATCAAGTTGATGCATGCGTCGTAATCAACCACCATAACATCCCTAGATTCGCTAACTAAGCCTTTGTACTCGCCGTGAACGTCGAAGATAACTACTGAGCCGCCCATCTGAGCTACCCTATCAGCTAGGACTGCTACTAAGTTGCTCTTACCTGAGCCCGTGGTTCCGGTGATTAGTAGATGCTTGGCTAACGCATTTACATTAACTTTAATCTCCAATTCATCAAATCCAACTAGAGATCCTACTCTAATGCTACTACCTGAGTCATATCCGTAGACCACCCTTAAGTGATTTAAGTGGGCGAGGTAGATAGGGGTCTCAGGAGGCGGTGGATGCCTAGGGGCATCAGCCCTACCGTCAGTTATATCAGCTATGATTAACGCCTTCATATAGCTCTCCCTCTTTAAATCACTTGATGGACTTTCGTACATCCCTAAGTTAGGGGTGGTTATGATAGGCACTATTGACCTGTACATCGAGGATCCAATAATGCCAACGACTTCCCTAAGGCCCTCCTCACCGCTTACTGGATCCTTAACTTTAAACTTAGCGTATATGTATGTACCGGCTGGCACAGGATATAATGCCTTGACATCTACTTCTGTGGGTGTTGAGTTATCCCCTACGATGCCTATGGGTCTTGAGCTCATGCAACCTCGCCTAGCGGCTCGCGTCCGGTGTGCGTGCTAATGCCTACCTTAAGGAGTAGGTATTTGAATTCCTCATTACTTAGCTTACACTTGCTATGTGCTACCTTAAGCGGGTCTGGATAGCCGCCGTATGAGTAGGGATATAGTGAACTGAGGACTTCAATTAATTCACTAACGCTTAATTTACCGGGTATCGATACTTGGTAGTGAGGTAGCAGATTGCTGAACGAGACGTATGTTATAGTTATAGGTATTAATGGCTCTATATACTTACGATCCTCGTAATCTAGGGTATCCAAGGGTTTAGGCAAGTCTTCGATGCGCTCTAAATATATAGGCTCAAGCATATGCGGCTGCTTAGGTAGCCTTGGTCTCAACGCATTGATCACTAATAAGTCGTTGACTTTACTCGTTAATCCACTTAAGGCGTCATCTCCTAAGAGCTTCCTTAGATAGGGGCTCCACCTAATGCTCTTAGCTATAAACATCGGGATGGCTTTAGACTTAATTGTAATAACCTGATTTACTATGCCACGCCATAAGTCCCTCAACCTATAGGGCCTAGCCATCATGAACTTGAATTCCCTAGGTACCTCAGGAAGCTTTCCATACCATAGGAACGTGAAAAGAGATCCATCAAATAAGGCTATATCAGATTCATTAATTAATTCGTGAACCGAAGCAACTTCTAAATCCCTTGCTACGAACTGAAGGATACGCCTTAAACGCTCATCAGTAATTAAGCTATAATTATTTAGGGATGGGATGTAATAACCTGCATCAGCCTTAACTATTAACTTGCTGCCTGATGGGTCCTTAAGAGAGGTCCTTAGGGCTACTGCTTGCACAGCATATATTATAGCTGAAGAATAAGTCCTTAAAACCCTACTTGAATCGCTTGCTACGACGTCAGGTACGTCATTAATTGTTTGCCTTAACTCATACATGTTTACATCTTTAATGCTATTGACTACGGCTCTAGCCCTAGCTACATCTATCGAGAATTCTTGAGCCATCCTTAATAAGGTCTCTATCAATTTATCGTGGATTGGAATCCTCTACACCTAAATTCTATACTCGCTTTAATATCTTTAAAAGGTATGTAGTAAAGTACATTAAATGTATGATTTAAATACGTGTAATACGCGTAATACCAGGGTTGGGAATTACTTAATTAGGTGCTACTTCCGCGTTCTGTAATCTAGCATTAAGTAATGGTGTCTCGACCTTAACCACCCTCTTAACGTCCGGTAAAGCGATAACCAACGCCCTAATTACCTCTGGCACACTACTCACTACATCCCTGGCTAACCTAAGTACCATTGAATGAGCGGCTATTAATGATAGGTTATTAGGTAATATAACCCACAGCTCGACTTCAACGAAGCTACCTAATCTCCTTAAAACCGCTCTCCTAACGAATAAGTTATCGTACTTTCTAGCGAGCTTGATCACCTCATGTCTGATATGCCTTGGTTCATTTACGTTAAGGATGTTGAGGACAGCTTCCTTAGCAATAAGTAAGGAGTATCGTATGGCATATGCCGATAACGCCAAGAACATGAGCTCCTCAATTATCGTTAAGCCAGTCATGTTAGATACGACTATAGATGATGCGCTAACGATTTCGATTAAGGCATCAAGCAACGTTCTCTTAGCTACAGTATTAGCAATTACATTCTTTATCTTACCTCTATTAATCTTACTTAAATAAATGCTAAATAGGTATGAGAGGAGGCCGCTACCTACCAAGTATAAGGACATAACGTTGGGCGTTACCTCAGTTTCAGCGAATACCGTGTTAAGTATTAAGTAGGCAGTTATTAGGAGGGATAGTAAAGCCAGTATCAGCGACAGTATATCCTCAACTCTAAATAATTCATACCTAGAACCATCCAATGCCTTAGAACTGACTATACTTAGAACCATGAACAACGCTAGGTACATTGCAGAGTCGATAATCCATAATACGCTATCAATCATTATTAAGCTCGATGGGAATATCATGGCGTATAGTAGTAGGCCGAGCAAGCCGTATATTAGGGCAGCTATAGACATGACTCTAAATATCTTAGCTACCTTACTCAGCCTAACGATCTTACGTACAATTACATGCTTAATCATATGCTACACCTCAATAACCTAAGGGGGTGAGTTGGTAACGAGAGTAAGCCTACTTACCAAATAATATTTGATGTTCAAATATATAAATTTTATATTGAGCAGATGAGGTTTGGTTTT
>JAGDWE010000045.1:20231-41760 GCA_023255965.1 Desulfurococcales archaeon
CCTGAACGATATGTTCCTACAGGGGACTTAAGGTAGTATTCCCCGTTAAATGCGTAAGACTATGATCAGGTCCTAGATCAATACCTCCGCTCCTTGGGGACCTATGACTATGAATTTAAGTCATTACTCATACGCGGTTACTAAGGTACGTGTTGGCTAACTTAGGGGTCCTAAAGCCCCTTGGCATTAAGATGGCCATTAAAAGCATTGATGGAGTGCGAATCCTCGCCTCCCACCTTAAATGACAAGGCCCTCGGATGTAAGACCATCATTAAACAGGTAATTACTACGTAGCCTTAGATCGATAACATCACTTAAAAGCAATGTTAATGCCTCATCCCTGCTCATAACGTTAGCTCTAACAGCATCAAGTAACTTCTCAACATCTGCGGTTAATTGCTCGCTGGTTACCGATGGGAAGTACTTTAACAATATGCCACATACGCTAATACCCAGTTTAGTCGGTATCAGGTATAACTGCCTCTTGGATATGATTATGTAACCGTGCTTGACGTTATTATCTATCGCCTTAGCATAGGTACTCGGCCTGCCGATGCCCTTTTCCTTCATTAACCTGATCACATCACTTACGTTAAGTAATTTAGCGTTTGACCCCCTAATAACTCTCACCTCGCTAGGCTTAACTAGCAATTCACCACGGCTTAAATCCACTTGGGGTATCTGAATTAACCCGCTATCCAACACCATGAACCCGCTATCCAACACCTCAACCGGCATCTCAATTAATTTCGTGTGATTTGATATTGCGGCCTCATATACGTGGAATTTAACCTTAGCCTCAGGTAGCTGGCTAGCTATAAACCTCCTAAATATGATGTCGTACATCTTTATGTGGGCGCCCGTTATATTTACGTAATAATCATTAGATATCTGATTATATAGTTCATTAGCATCCAAAGGCTTAGTAGGCCTAATACACTCATGTGCCCCTTTATCCCCCCATACCCTAGGCTTAAATAAGCCCCCAAAGCCCCTCTTAGCTAGGTATTCGCGGGCAACTTCAATGCCATTAGCTGATACGTGTGTTGAATCAGTCCTATGATACGTTATGTAACCTAGTTCGAAGAGATCTTGCGCAAGCCTCATGACGGCGGTCGCTGATAGCTTAAGGATCCTTGACGCCTCAGATATCAACTCATCAGTGGTGAAGGGGGGTTTGGGATGAAGTACTCGTACTTCCTCAGAAACCTTAGTTAATTTAATTCCGTGCTCATTTATTAACTTCATTAAGTCATGAGCTTCATCCCTATCCTTAGTGAACACAGTAATGACGTATCTATCAAATAGTCTGACAAATAATACATAGCCCCTATTACTCATGTATGAGGCATAGCTTCTTACGACCCAATTAAGTACTGGACTCTGGACCCTCCCTCCGCCCAACCACGGTTTATTAAAGTGCCGCTTGAGGACGTTGCTTAACTCGAAGCCTATCAACCTATCGTCAACCCTTCTAACGATTTGGGCGCTAACCCTTGCTAAATCAACTTTCTCTGGGTTCCTTATTGCATCGATAAGTGCCCTACGCGTTACTTCATGGAATTTAATTCTATGGATGTTTGATGTATATGCCCTTAGAGCTAGGTATATGTCATACGCTATCTTCTCTCCTTCATCATCTGGATCTGTAGCAACGAACACCACGTCTACTTCCTGGACTAACTTCCTTAATACGTCGATGATCTTACGGCTGTCCCTTATCCTTACTGAGCCGCACTTGGGACACTCGTCGACCTCCTCAGTAAACTGGTTCTTGCAGTCTAAGCATCTCTTGATGGATGTATAGACTGGGATTAATCCGTCCCCTGAGAACTTAATACCATGCAATCCGTCATCAACTGCTAAATCGGTTACGTGTCCGAACGTAGATGCTACTGACGTAACATATACCTTATCGTCTACTGGGATTACCGTCTCGTAAACTACGTACTCACCTAAGTACCTTCTTCCAGGCCTACCAAACATTGATGCGATAGTCTTAGCCTTGGTTGGCGACTCAACGATAAGTAATGCCGATCTAACGTTGCTACTTAAGGACGATGCCGTGGTACTGTGCCTGCTTTCTACCTGTCTCCTCTTGACTTCCTCGAGATCTACTTCCCTTAAATGCCGTATATCAAGGTTAGGTACGTAATTCCTTAACTTTCTAATAAATATGCGCATCAGGTCCTCATCCTCAACAAATATAACTGAAAGACCTAAGGTCATTACTCCATTATGTAACCTGCTACTGCGCCCCGACGCTTGAATATACGTCATGACGTCCGGGGATTGAATGACTAATCTACCTTCCCTTCTCTTGATTACCATATCGTTAATCACTAATTTACCGTGATCTCTCACATAATTGCCAATGAAGGTAATAATCAATGGTAGGGCCTTAGTTATCGAGTTCTTAATTTCAAGAAGAGGTCCGTCAACATCAATTAAATTCCTAAGCGCGTAACTTAGGAGCTTGGTCTTCTTCGGCGGTAAGTTCCTTAACCTACGTATTAAGTCATCTGAGCCTTCGATTTTCAGCCCTAATCTAGTTACTTCCGAGAGCGTGACCGCAAATGTCCTTGGGTTTAATAATGCGTTCTCTATATTAAATTCATTCTTAGGTATCCCTACAAAAACAGTATTATATATCCTTAATGGCTCGTCGATACCCCTGGTTAAAACGCCGTAGTATGTAGCAACACCTACAACTACATCTACCTTACCTTCCCTCAGCAAATCTAACGCCTTCCTCGAATTAGCCAAAACTACCTTAAACCCTGAGTCGCTTAGCAAATTAGTCAAGTCTCTAGCATACTTTAGCCCAAGATCCTTGCTAACGAATATTAAGGTGCCTCCTATTAAGTCATTAAGGAGTTTTCTAAGCCTATCCTCGCTTTGATATTCGTATACCTCAACTAAGTTCCTTAGGTAATCTGTTATAGAACCTACCTCAAAACCTAACAGCTCCCTTAAGATCTTAACTCTCTCACCACGACCTCTACCAGTAGCGCTTGCTATGAGCAGCTGTCCTATATCGCCGTAGTTCACTAATCTAACTAGGTTTAACGTGTGTTGATATAATTCGTCCCTTAACTTGCTAAGTAGTCCCTCATTATTTAGGTACCTAATGAAGGCTAATTCGTTCTTTAACTCAACTACCTTCCTAGCATGTTGTATCGCGTCATTGTTAATGCCTATTGTATTAAGTATTAAGTCAACTATCGACGACGACTTAAGCAGTGCATCGAAATCGTCAACTGCAACTAAATTAAATCTCAGCCCGTTTATTAATGATTTATTTCTATGGATAAAATTATGCGTTAATACGGCTATGAATCTGTCCTTTAAATCTGCATCTTTAATGCTATCCGAGTTGACCACTCTTACATCGAACTTGTTGTAGCTACTTAAAGCCTTATATACCTGGTTCATTAACTCCCTAGTAGGCACTATATAGAGGACTCTACCATCATTAATAGCCCTATATAATGCATATGTAAGTAATAACGTTGTCTTACCTACCCCAGTAGGCGCTATTAACGCGAAACTTTCGTTAGATATCATCCTCCTAGCCCATGATCGCTGGATAGACCATAGCGTCTTACCAGTAACTTTTGTGAAGAAGTTGCTAAAGCCTTCTAACTCGTCCTCGACGGTTAAGTACGTTAAGTACTTACCAACCTTTCCGGCATTAATTAAGCGACTCATAATCACCTCCTTATGAGGCGGGCCTTCATACTCAGCATTTAAGTCTAGGCATGAACCGCATAAAAGCCCCAAGCGCAATCTATCCTCAGTGATGGCTCCACCGCAATTAGGGCATAGTCCTCTGTAAATCAACATCTATATACCCACTTAGGACTCTAGCATACGCGGAGTCTTATTAAGGGTTTTCCCCAATGATCGATCTCAACAATAACTGATGGCTACTTAGGTTGGCTATTAGTTTCAGTATAGAGCTTATTACTTCAAAATAGTAGCTAAGTCATGTGAACAGTAAATGGTGTGTAAGTACGTATTCGTGACAGGCGGAGTGCTTTCAGGTCTAGGCAAGGGGATAACCACTGCATCCATAGGATTACTCCTAAAGTCGTTGGGTCTTAACATAACGGCAATAAAGATAGATCCCTACGTAAATGTAGACGCTGGTACAATGAACCCCTATATGCATGGGGAGGTCTACGTAACGGAGGATGGCGGAGAGACGGATCTAGATATAGGCCACTATGAGAGATTCCTTAACATTGATTTATCTAAGAGAAATAATATAACTACTGGGAAGATATATTTAAGGGTTATTGAAAAGGAGAGAAGGGGCGATTACCTTGGTCAAACAGTACAGATAATACCGCATGTAACTGATGAGATTAAGGATGAAATTAGATCTATAGGTAAGGAGCAGGGGGCTGATGTAGTATTAGTTGAGATAGGAGGCACTGTAGGTGATATTGAAGGCCTACCATTCCTTGAGGCAGCTAGGCAGATGAGGTTGGAGGAGGGGTTAAGAAATACCTTATTTGTTCACGTGGTGTTAGTACCTAAGTTAACTACTACCGGCGAGTTAAAGACCAAGCCGGCACAACACAGCGTTCAAGAGTTACGGAGGATCGGTATTCAACCTGACGTCATCATAGCTAGATCCCCAGAACCGTTAAGTATTGAGGTACGGAGGAAGCTGGCCTTATTTACTAACGTTCCTTATGAGGCAATACTAAGTAACTACGATGTCGAGTACACATATGAAGTGCCTCTAGTACTCAGCGAGCAGGGGTTACATAACCTTTTGATAGATAGACTTGAGCTGGATGTACGTAGTAGTAAGCCTGATCTAACTGATTGGGTTGAATTCGTAAATAATTTAAAGACGCCTACTAAGGATGTAACTATAGCGTTAATAGGTAAGTATACATCGCTACATGACAGCTACTTAAGCATTGTTGAGGCCTTAAAGCACGCCTCAGCGAGCCTCAGGGTTAGGGTTAGGTTTAAGTGGATTGAGGCGTCAGATGTAGAGAGAGGGATCGTCGATCTAAGTAGGTGCCTAGCTGATATTTCAGGAGCTATAGTGTTGCCGGGGTTCGGAAGCAGGGGGGCTGAAGGTAAGATAAATGCTATAAAGATGTTAAGGGAGCGTGATGTGCCCACTCTAGGAATATGCTTCGGCCTTCAGCTGATGGTCGTCGAATTCGCTAGAAACGTATTAAACCTACATAAAGCGCACTCAACCGAGATCGACCCCAACACCCCTTATCCAGTAGTTGACCTACTCACGTCGCAGGAGGGAGTCGTATATAAGGGGGGAACCATGCGACTGGGTAGTAGGGCAATCTATATTATTAGGAAGGACTCGAAGATCTACAGCATATATAGGTCTGATGTGATTTACGAAAGGCATAGGCATAGGTACCAAATTAACCCAGAATATATCGATTTATTTGAAAAAGAGGGATTTATAGTAAGCGGTTATAGCGATGAAGGATTCCCTGAAGTTATGGAATTAAGGAATAGCAAGTTCTTTCTAGGCATTCAAGCACATCCGGAATTCAAAAGCAGACCTCTAAAGCCCTCACCTATATTCCTTGAGTTCCTAAGAACCGCGAGTACTTAGCTTGAGCTGAGCGCCCTACCTTCAATAACTAACATGGTGGTGGTCGACTTAACCTTCGGTAGGCGTCGAATCCTATTAATTATTATCTCACGTAGCATCTCATGAGTCTGCGCCTCAACTTTAACCACTATATCATATATGCCATATACCTGATATACCTCCTTAACACCATCGATCTTACTTAATGCGTTAGCTACCTCGTTTTCACTTCCAATATCGGTGTTGATTAATACTATAGCTGTTGGCAACTAAAGCACCTCCATATATTAACCTGATAAGTTAAATAAATTTTTACTTACATCAAACCAAAATAGCTTGGGCAGTAATTCCATCAGCAGCCTGGCTCTAATCACCCATCAAACCTTACGAGAATCATCATCCGTATTACCATTCTACCTCCCCACACCTCAAGGCGGAACCTACTAGCGCCTCCAACGTTAGGACGCCGTGTTGCTAAGGTTTTGGAAATCATCGCCTCAGCGCAACGGAGCGCTCTAATCGCAACATATATGGTTGCAGAGGCTCATACGCCAGACATACTAATGGAATGTAGACATATAAGTATTCATCCTCGTGTACTGATAGTTAATTCGAATCGCAACAGTGATTACTTTCCTGAATTATGGATCGCTGTTTGCATGATATGCTTTCAGCCTCCTACAACAGCATTAGATGTGTGGCAATGCTTCAGGCCCTCCCTAGGGGCCCTAAGGCCAACGACTACGTGATGGCCTTACGATGTAGAATCTGGAGCCCGTGGGCTGACAGACCTTAGGTGGCTATGGAAGAGCTCCAGACGTGATGAGCTCGTCTTAAAATCGAGGCAGGTAAATAATTAAAGGAGCTAAAACATGGAGATGGATGACCGCTTTAAACCGTATTACATGGAAAATTTATTACTTGTCCTATAAATTATCATATGGGGTTTAATTTGTTTGGTAGGAGGAGGAAGGAACTATCAATTAGGGTCTCAGATATTATGAGCGTCCCCCCAATAGTTGCACACTATACTACCCCTATAGCTGATGTGGCTAAGTTGATGTATGAGAATAGAATAGGTAGTGTAATGTTAGTTGATGATAATAGTGTTCTAGTGGGAATATTAACTGAGAGGGACCTAGTTAAGTTTGTGGCATCGGAGAGGGCCTCTAGGAATGATCCGGCATATACCATCATGAGCAGGAATCCAGTAACTATAGACCCTAATTCTAGGATTTATGATGCATTAAGAAAGATGCGTGAGTACAACATCAGGCATCTTCCGGTAGTTGATAAAGATGGAAAGCCCTTAGGTATGATTTCATTACGGGACTTAATAGACTTAACATTAATGCTAGCTACTTAGTTCATAGAGGGCACCTAACTAAATCATGCGAGTAAGGACAGTGAGCGCATGTAGGTGTATTGCCGAGGCAGTCATAGAGGTTGCTTGATGTGTATGTACAGTAAGGAGCGAGATTGCAGTCCAGGCAGGAAGGCTGCGTAAAGAATGTTGTACGGGCCCTAAACCTTAGGTACTCAGGCTTTACCCATATGTCAATTAATCTTTCATTAAGTATGTTACCGAATTTAACTGCGTACACGATCCTCTCAACCCCGAAGAACGAGTTAATCCAATTATGTGAGTAGTTGATGCATGGCGCTACATGGCCGTCCCACCTTACGAATAATGCCTTATTGATCATGAATGGGCATGACCTACTAGCTATTACCCTATTATTCGGCAATGATATGCTCCCGCCTACAGAGAGAACCTCCTTAGATAATTCACTGAATGTCTTAGATAGTCTACTAACTAGCGATTCATTAACGTACACAGCCATTTTCTTCTCATGCATCTTACTTAATGGGATGATGTGTGAGAATATTACCCTACCTATGCCTAGTTTCCTAGCGAATGTTGGAACATTAATGACGTCGTCAATGTTTAGTGAGTTAATGGTGAAAAGCATTGAGAGCTTGGGTGTCCCCTTATATCCCCTTAAATTATCGACCGTTAGTATGCCTTCAATGACTTTGCTAAGGATTCCCCCAGACCTTATAGACCTATATAGATCTGTTTCAATAGAGTCCACACTAACTACGATTTCATCTACCCCTACATTATATATGTCATTTGCGTACTTAGCTAGCAATGAGCCATTAGTATTTAGTACTACGTATATTCCTAAATCCTTGACTTCCTTAATCATACCTACGATCATTGGGTGTGTTAGGGGCTCGCCCCAACCGCTAAATACTACCTTCTTAACCCCTACTTCACCTAATTCATTAACTAGCTTACGAAATAAACCTAGATTCATCCTACCTAGGCACTCATCAAACATCGTGCTCCTAAAGCAGTGTATGCAGCTGTAATTGCACTCAGTGGTTACTTCAATCACTACCTCCTCGGGCCTTGAGTCCTTGATAAGATTTACCTCCCATTCACTATACCTCATGATCACCAAGACTATAGACCTCTAGTAAATTTTATGAAGTTAAAAATTATTTTATTAAGTGATCACAACTACCTTATTTGGGTATGAGTCCTTCCTCCTCTAGCCTATCAGCTAGCCACTTAAGGCCTAATTCCTCTAGCTTTATCCTCGAAGGCCTACCGTCAATCCATCCCCTAAGCATGTAGTACTCACCTAACATCTCAGGGAGTCTTGTTATATGTCCTTTGGCCGGGCCCTCAGGCATTGGTTCCTCTAGCAACCTCTTAGGTAGGGTGTCGTAGTCCTTCCCATCTCCGAAGCTTAATACGTTGAATGCCCTTTCAGCATTGTATATCCTCTCACCGATCACCTCTAACTCCTTAGGAGTTATATCCCAGCCTGTTACCGCGCTTAATAGCGATGCGAAGTCCTCAGTCCATAGGGCGAATGTATCGAATTTACATACCACTAAGCTATCAACAACTGCGAATACATCCTGGAAGTGTTTGACTAATTCGGCCTTACCCTTAGTGTCAAACCTATCAACTAATTTAGGAACTCCAAGTACTTCAGGAGATATCAGGTATGCCCTTAAGTGGCACCCACCTCTGTTGCTTGTTGCATATGCTAACCCGTGCCCTTGAGCTCCTCTGGGATCGTACGCAGGCAGCTCCTGCCCCCTAACAACCATCGCTACCTCAGGCGCCCCGTACTTTTGAGCCAATCTTAAAGCTCCTTCAGCTAAGTCGCAACCTATCCCTGACCTATAGGCTGTTCTCCATACCAACTCTACCAATACCTCCCCATTACCCCACTCCGCCTTAAGACCTCTTAATACTTCTTTAGGTATCTTACCTAACTCAACTAATTCCATGAATGTTCCAATTACATGCCCCATGGATATGCCGTCGAGTCCTAACTCGTTGGTTAAGTAGTGAGCCTTGCTAACGGCTGCTAAGTCTGAAGTACCCGTCTGAGCCCCTAGGGACCACACAGTCTCGTACTCCGGTCCACCGCCCTCGCCAGTGAACGGCGGCTTAGTTATCCTTGTGTATCTAGCACAGCCTATTGGACAGCCCCAACATACCTCCTCCTTCTGCTTATCCCAATCCATGATCGTAGATGCGATTGTTTCACCGCTAATAGCATTTGCCTCGGGGAAGTACCCTGTCTTAAAGTTCTTGGTTGGGAATATACCAGCGTTATTAATTATGTTGACTAATACTGCTGTCCCGTATTTAGGCAGCGCCTCGCTAGTTATCGGGCTTTCCTTAATCTTCTTCATGGCTGCAGCTGAGGCCTCCCTAAACTTATCTAGGTCAGCAATGCTCGGCTTAGACTTACCATAGACTGCTATCGCCTTAACTTTCTTAGAGCCCCATACGGCTCCGTGGCCTCCTCTGCCGGCAGCTCTAGACTTATCATTAATTATGCACGCTATCCTAGCTAAGTTCTCACCAGCTGGCCCGATGCAGGCGACCTTAATTTCCTTAGCCTCAGACTTACCTACCTCAGCGCTTAACTCCTCGGTGATCGCATCGGTTACAGAATGGGTGTCCATGCCCCATAAATGATGCGCATCCCTAATCTCTACCTTGCCGTCGTGTACCCATAAATATACTGGTCTCTCCGAGGCCTCCTCTAGAACGATTCCATCGAAGCCTGCGAACTTCAGATACGGGCCGAATTTACCTCCTGAGTGAGCATCATGTATGCTGTTAGTTAAAGGTGACTTGGTAACTGAGCACCACCTACCTGAAGCAGGAACTCCTGCAATGCCGGTTAGAGGGCCCGTCATTACGTAGGCCTTATTAGATGGGCTTAACGGATCTACCTTGGGGGGTATTTCCTTTAACGCAAGGTATACGCCTAGCCCCCTACCACCAATCCACTTCCTTAACACCTCATCAGGTAAGGATTCGTAAGTTACTTTACAGCTCCATAGGTCAATCCTAGCTAATCTACCAGTGTAACCTCCCGGCATGTAGAATTACCTCGATATAGTTTTAGCATTGTTAGGTAATAAACATTGATGTATAATTAGCTAATTGTACATAACCAATTATTATGTTGCATAATACATAAATTAATATATGAATTAATTTATAATTAACCAATTATACATTATCTGAAGAAACTACGCTTAGGTCTCCATTGCCTAGAGCTATGGTTAAGTCACAGTTAATTACCCAGTTAGTTACATCTAAGCAGCTCACCCCCGCAGCATTGATTATCCTCCGGACTAGCTCGGCGGTCGTTAGAGCTATTTTAACCCCCTCCTCATTAGCTAAATTTATCATCATACGAATTACTTCATTAACTTCACTTCCACGACGTACGCGAATACGTCTATTACCTACTATCTCCTCATATATTCTTATGGTATTCCTCGATCTCTCAACAGCTTTCTTAGCGCTTCTAATTAAGTAATATACGTTTGATTTAGAGGTACCTAGTTCATTAGCTATTTCATCAATGCTGAATCCTTGTACCATAAGCCTAAGTGCCTTGACCTGCTTCTCAGTAAGGTAGCTGTCCATTTAACCACCAGCTACAGGCGGAAATATAGCTACTTTATCGCCGTCCCTTAAAACGGTTTTCAACCCGTTTTTAAATTGCGCATGTATACCGTTTATAAAGACTATGTAATTATTTATTAGCTCCGTTAAATCACCTAAATCGTTAATTAAGGTATTATATAGGTCTGGAATCGATTTAATTAAGTCCTCTAAGGATACTTCATTAGAATTAAAATTTACTTCCTTTGAACGCCATCCTAATTTATCATATAGCGTAGCATACACTTCAACCAACACTTTCATAGAATCTCACACATCATATTAGTTTAAGGGTTATTAAAGCTTCAACTCATAGACTACGCTAAGCTAGATGATTACTACAAAACCTGTCAGCCCAGAAACCGTTCATCACGCTATCAGGCAATCTAACCTACATCATTCGATCTCTGAACAGTCGAGGCGGTCGGAGACCCCTCTGGATTTTTGCACTACCAGCACTAGAAGATGTAGGAGATGAGGCTTATAAGTATTCCCTCCGCCTTTAAAGGCAAGGCCTTCAGTCGTAATGATAGTCACCATGGGAATACGTAATTACTGATGTCATTGTTTAATACCATTAAGGCTTCACCTGGGGTTAGGACGGGTTTCTCTAATTCAGATAGATCGTCTATAGGTAAACGCGGGCATGCGGTTACTACATATGCATCTATGGTCGAATTATCTATATTCCTTATTACGTCATAGTTGATTATATGTGATTGAGCTTCATAGACTCTTATCCCTTTACCATTAGCGGCCTTGATCAGCACTTCCCTAATGTTATCCCTGTACTGTCCCTCAACCCCATGTATTAAGCACCATGTCCTAGCATCTAATGCCTTCATAATCTTACAGTATCTTACCTTAAGGTATTTACTCACGATGTCATCTATTACTTTAACCTCATCTCTGTATAGATCTACTTGAATGAGGTGCTTCACTCCCCTTATATGAAGCCCTAGACCTAATGAGTGAAATAATCCACCAGAGATCACCACATATCCGTCGCATTTATCTAAGTACTTTAATGCATCACTAAACCAGCAACCCATTATGATCGACTTACTTAGATCATTAATATTTAATAATTCAATGCCATTACTAAGTAATGCATTAGCTATATCTGTTAATGCTCTCTTATGCTGATGTGTTGCATATACCGCGGTTCTCCTTATATCTAAGCTTCGTAGAGTCTTCACTAAATCATTGATTAATCTGTTTGAGGGCCTTAAATTGCTTAGGAAGTCTATGAAGATGACCTTATGGCTTACTTCATTTAGGTATGGGTATGGCTCATGGCCGAAGTGAATTATTAAGTCGTAGTAGTTACTTAAGTGCTTGTTTAATATACAAGAACCATATATGTGATTAGCGTCTATTACTAACTCTACCCCATGTCCTAGGTAATTCCTTAGTTCATCAACTATGGAAGTCGCGTATGCCTTAAAACCGTCGGGGAGTTGAATAAGTATTTTCCTAGCTGATCTATCAGTTACCCTCTTAATTACCTTATTTAAGTCGTAAGTATAGAATTCCTTGTAGTTACTCATGAAGAACCTTTACTCAACTTCTCAATAACTACTTCAGCCTTTACACCTATCTTAGATAGTATTCTCCTCATCGCTTCCTTAGCTTGATCGACGAATTTCTCTGGAATCCTGATCTCGGCTATCACCGTCCCCTCATGGATCCTGGCAGCAGTTCCTATAGGCCTACCGAATGCTAAACGCATTCCATCTTGAAGTCTATCAGCACCAGCGAATGCCATCATTTTATTCTCCCTTAAGACGTGGTGCGGGTATGTCCTTATTATAAATAGGTAATTGGTATCACCTACGTACTTACTCAAATACTTATGCCCTATGACTCTAGCAGCCTCTAAGGCATTATGCCTTACTTGGCATGCCTCGATCGCCACTAACTTAACTACCACATCGAAGTTGCCCTCGACGTTACCCATAACGAACTTAGTTATCTTTGGTTGAGGTATGCCTCCTATATAGTCCTTCCTAGTGTATGGTGGCTTCTTAAGTAGCTTATAGCACTTAGCAGGCCTTAAGGGCATTTCACCACCTAATATAGAGCTTCTCCTAACGTTTAAAAAGTTATACCTAGAGGATGCGAGTAAGTTAAATTAGCTTAAGGTTAGTTAATATCTTAGGTGGTGGAATGAGTAAATTGAAGGAGTTGATGAACTTAGGCGTAGTTCCTGGCGACAGTATTTGCGTTATAGAGGAATTTATGCCAGGTAACGGCGTCTACGAAGATAATGGAATCATACGCTCAGCTATTGTGGGAAGGGTGAGCGTCGACGTTAGAGCCCGATTCATTAACGTAAGGCCATCAGTTAAGAGCCCTCAATTACCAGCTAAGGGGGAAGTAGTCTACGCGTTGGTTACCATTATACATGATGAAATAGCGATATCAAAGATATTCTCAAGCGAGTCAGGTAAGAGATTCAGCAACCCATTCACAGCACTACTACATATATCTCAAACTCATGAAAAATTCGTTAAGAACCTCAGCGAAGTCATAGCATTAGGTGATGTAATTAAGGCTAAGGTATTAAATGATGGGGTGCCATACATGATAACGATAAAGGATGTCAAGCTAGGAGTCATACTTGCCTACTGCTCAATATGTGGAACTCCCCTAAGGAAGCAATCATTGGATACACTGAAATGCCCTAGATGCGGAAATACTGAGAAGAGGAAGATAAGCACTGAATACCTTTCAATCCCGTCCGGTAGATCCCGAAGTATTTAGTGCTTAAGGAGCTACTTTCAATTCTATCTAGTAGACTTTTAAGAGTCCATTTACTTGGGGCCCATGGATCAAACGGTCATCACTCCCAAGGAGCTTCCAATTACTTTAATAAAGTGATTAGGGGACTAAAGCCTTATGTGGATAAGTACAGAGAGGAAGGTGTAAGCTTTTCTCATTAATGATAATATCGAATGCTCCTAGGGGACTTACTGCATGCATTAAGAATCATAGGTCAGAATTAGAGAAGGAGTTAGGATTTCCATTAAAGGCCTTATAGTATCTGTCTTATCGGCTAAGGAATAATGCCATAAATATTTGCAAGAGCCATGGGTGCTTCAAGACTACTACCATTTGTCCCTACACCTTCATTTCAATCATTTTATGTTTGTTCGTGATCAAGTGTAGGGACTTAGCCCTCAACCACCTATTAGCTTGATGGTAGGTGGGTCATGGGACTCCCTCGACCCGAACGGCACGCGGGTCACATCTCCATTACCCCTCCCACCCTTCTGGGCAGGACCCACATCGATACGGGAGGTCATCTTCTATCAATAAAAACTTTTCCATTAACATGAAAAGGATTCAGCCCCAACAATGCCTGAAGTACGTCAATTTTAAGGTTCTCCCGCATTCACTGGAGGTCTTGTTTTTACCTGTTTAGGGAGAGTGAACTACACAAAGGATGATATATTCGAGTTAAGGCATGTTGAGGAACTACTGAGGAGGTATAGGGTTAGCAACAGTTTCGGGAGTGAAGGTCCATTAAGGTCTTTGTAGGTGTTTTAGTGCCATTAGGTATGCTGAAGCCGTGCGCTTGTCTAGCCCGTGCCCCCTCACGGCTTCGTCGTGCTCGCGGGAGCTGGTTGTCCCTCTCGGATCCACGTAGGCTACCCTCATCGTGTACAATGGTGCTTTCGAGGTTACCACTTACCGCACCTCACTTAAAACGCACAGAAGCGTAACACAAAGATCAAACAGAGGCTACATGGTGTTGAAGCGACCCCGCTCGTCAATTCATGTACTGAAGCTTAGCTCGTAGTTAAGGTCCTTCAGAGCCTCCCTCAAGTACCTGAGCCTACCAGCCTTAGTCTTAGGTGCTTTAATCACGTGTCCAGCGAAGGCCATTAGCCTACCAGTCAGCACCATTTTAACACTAGTTTTGGATGGCGCGGCAAATGAAATCTTCGTTCCCACCCTTAAAGGCGAGGCTTCCAGTTATAAAACTACGTTAATTAAGTTGGTAGACCTTCTAGAGCATCTTAACTCAGGCTTACTTATGGTTTTAGGGGATTCATCTAAGTTGAATCAAGCATTATTCCTCAGGAGTTTAATATTAATACCTTATTTAACGGTGATTGAGAACGTTGAATTACCCCTGTACTTGATGGGCGTTTAAGTAGTGTGAAGTATCAGGGCCCCGAACTATTAGTCCTAGGTAATTCTTAGCTAACGTTAGCTTAAGCCATAGAACGCATTCAACTAGGAAGAACTTAGGAAGTAAGCCATAGCTAAGGCTACTAGGCCTAGGAATGCCCGTAGCACCGCATAATCCATGATTAACTACAGCTTCCACCAGCCTGCGTCTCGAGTCATGATGAACTAATGAATCGCGGTCAAGCAGCAGTACATAATTACTACTCACTAACTTGATCAACTCATTAAGGACATTCACCTTACCCTCCGACATAGATCTTAAGCCTATCCAATGGATAGTCGACCTTAAGCGGGATCTCCAACGTACGCCTAAGCACTTCATATTCATCCTTAACCTCGATTAATACCGAGACCCTAGGTAACTCACCAACACTGCATGAGCCCCTAGGTAAGGCCTTCCTACGCATTAAGGTAATTACGAATGCATAACATCAGCAGGGCTATGAATGACGTACTAATTATGGAGGTCACCATAAGCGATCCATACACAATATCCGCATAAATCACTTTACCATTAATTATGATACGAGAATCAATTTAATACTTTACTAAATCATTTAACATAATCGATAATTCTTAACTAGAGTAAACTTTATTACTGACTTCTATAATTTATATTATTTAGGGACGAATATTTGTCACAGTCTGCTCAACCTTCACAAAGTTACTTGAAGCGACCTACAGAATTTACTGGAGTAAAATCAATCCCTAAACCACCTATAGGTGCTGAGACATTCCGCGGGGTTCTCGCATGGTTAGGTCCTGCATACATCATGGCTGCTATGGAGATAGGTAGTGGTGAGTTAGTATTCTGTGCTCAGGCAGGTGCTAGGGTTGGTATGATCCTTGCTTGGACAATACTACTAAGCGCTATATTCAAGGTCACAAACAATGAGTTCGCAGTAAGGTACGTCATGGCTACTGGGGAATCGCCTATAATGATGTACCAGAGGATTCACCCAGTATTCTGCACCTTCTACTGGATAATTCAGTTGATCGTCAGACATTGGATGTTCTGGCCTGCTGGTGCCGCATTAACTATGGCCGGCATAGTTATTGAGGGATATGGGGTTAAGGGCGTGGACCCCGTGATAATAGGTTTAGCGCTTTACGCGATAATACTTCCGCTACTCTTAGTTGCTAAGAGGGCCTATGAGGTCGTCGAGAAGGCATGCTTAATTATGGTCATAGCGATGTTCATAAGCATGATTATAATAGGCGCTTTGGTAACTACCCCTGAGAGAATTGCTGAGACATTCATAGGTCTATTTAGCTTTGGGGTCCTTCCAGCAGGTGCTGCTGACCTAGCTGTTAGATTACTTGCTTGGGCGTTTGGAGGCGGTCCTGAGGAATCATTAAAGTACGGCATTTACGTTAGAGAGAAGGGTTACGGCATGGCGAGTGAGGTAGCTAAGGTAGCTAGGCACTCAGGTAGAGAGGAGGAACCGGTGCTCATCGGTTGGAGGCCATCTACTGACCCTGAAAGCCTTAAGAACTGGAGGATATGGCTGAGGATCGCTCAGACCGATCTATGGGCCGTCTACCTACCAATTGGTCTACTTGGTTCGCTGATATTCATGTACGCGGCCTCATGGATTCTAAGGCCTGCAGGCCTAATACCGTCAGGTTATAAGTTGGCAGTTGTTCAAGCAGAGTTCTTCAGGAAGTTCTTCGGCGAATTCGGTGCTATGGTCTACTTATTCCTAGCGATGGTCGTCCTATGGAGTACTGCTGTGGGCAATATGGATGCGTACTCAAGGATAGTTGCCAGCTCTATAAGGGTTAACTTCCCGTGGTTTAGGAAGATGTCAGAGTATAGGCTATGGGCCTCGTTGGTGATCATCTACTTCCTCCTAATGATACCGGCTATGGTCGGCATTAGGCAGCCTGAGCTATTGCTACTTATCGACATATATTTATCGGTAGTGCTCATGGCCTTAGCGTTCCTAGTGCCATTTATAGCTAATATACTATGGATACCTAAGGAATTCAGACCTCACCCAATTAAATTCGTGATACTGGCTGCCGGCATAGCATTCTACGCATACTTCGCAGCCTTAATATTCATGGGCGTCGCAAGGCCTTAAAACCAAATAAACTTAAATTTTTTAAATCAATAATCCTACGGATGCTCATTGAACCCTATACGTAAATTAATTTCAGGAATAGCGTTAATACCCTTAGCCCCAATAATAATTACTGCTATTACCTCATTACTTGGCATTGAGTACTTAGCTCCGATGATAACTTACTTTACATGTATAGTCATCTTCATCTACATATATCACAACTTAATCATGTCGGGGTTGCTCTTTAAATTAATGCCCCCAATGAGGGGGATTACCTCGAGGATGCCTACGTCGCCGTTATCTGGCTACGTTATGAGGTCGTCAATACTCTGGATGATATTCCTACCTACTTCAAGGATTTTAGGGGATCTAGTTAAGTGGTTTATAACAGGGACTTATGAGGAATTAATTAAAGGGAATTACCACCTATATTTAATGCTGCTTATGGTCATAGGTTTCGGTGCAGGCGCCTTCTTCGCCCTCTCATATATTTCAGTGATTAAGAGGGAGGTACAACCGAGTAGGTCCCGACGACGTAATCGAAGATGATACTTAGTGAATGTTTTTATATGTTGTTTTATATCGAGTTTGATTGGTGATCTAATTGAAGGTATTAGCATTCATCAAGGTAATCCCCATAGGCACTTCAGGCGGTAGCTTAAGTCACTACGTGGCCGAGGTAATCAAGGTCCTTGAGTCTAGGGGAGTTAAATACCAATTAACTTCCTTCGGCACCGGGGACGAGTTAGGCTCCCTAAACGAGTTAACCGGATTAGTTAATGAAGTTACTGAGAGGTTAAGGTCTATGGGCATACCTAGGGTCTTAGTCGATGTATCCTTAGACCTAAGGTTTGATAAGGAGATCACGTTAGAGCATAAGGTTAGGGCTGTCTACGAGAAGCTGGGTAAGTGATTACTGTAAGCTATGTTTAATACGTTCTAGGTGTAAAGACCTTATAACCTTCGGTAGAGGTGATCTAATACTTGAATTACTTAAGTACTTAGCTGAAGTGATTAGTAAGTATGGTAGGACTGAAGCATTTATAGCTACTTACGATTATATAAAGTCCTTAATTAGATCCTAGAGATCCCTATATCAACATTAAGAAGGAGTTAAGTATGAAAGCTTTGAGAATTGCTAATGATGTTGAGGAATACCTTAATAAATATATTGGAACTTGAGTATAACTTTTGAATTCTCTGCAGCTGCTAATATTGTAGATGCTTCAGTCTTAGGTTATGAGCGAAGAGAATTAACTACTGCTATTTGGGATAAGTCTCTATTGAGTGAATTTAGAGGTATTAACGATGGCGAAGTCTTTATAGCGTTAGATAACGCTGGTGAATTTTGAGATGATTTACCACTAGTTAAAGCTCTAATTAAGAATGGTTAGTGCTGGTGTTGTTGAGGGTAGGTTAATTTCAGCATCTCGGTATTGGTTTAAGGTTAGGACAGCGGATGGCGTGGCATACGTTAATAAGGCACATATAGTTCTTGTTAGGGTTGTTGAGGGCCCTAAGCAATCTAGGCCTGAGGCCCCCATCACCTAGGTCGCCTAGGTTTAGGCCATCCAGCCGCACAAGCCAGCAGGCTAGTCCACCAGCTAGCAGGGCTAGTAGCCCTAGCTAGACGGCTTACTCAACTAGTAGGTCCAACTAGCGTATCTAGTGCATCATCTGGCGGGCTAGTTGGCGTTCACCTAGGCCTCAACTAGCACATCTAGTGTCCCACCCCAGTCACTCTAGTTGGACTAGTTCATCTAGCGTAGTCCGTCTAGCCCTACTAGCATGCTGAGATGCTTAGCTTGCTCAACTAGATCTAGTCCATCTAGTCGAGGCGACTAGTAACTCTTACAGATCTACTGATGGGAGTACCCCATCAGCTATTCCTTTAGTTGGTCATCTAGCCCCAGTAGATCCCTTAGGTCTACCCCTACTAGCCCTCTCAAGCCTTAGAATTAGGTTGTAGGTCCTCTCCAGAATCCAGTCAATCCCCTCCTTAGAGGGCGTGATCCCCACCCTCCTCATGGCCTCCAGTTGGAAGGGATCCTCACACCTTTCACGGAGCCAGGTCCACTCGTCCCGGAAGTACTTCAATGCTTGGGGTATGAGGAATACATCAGACTCCTTCAACCTAAACCTATACTCTTTCTGAACCATTTCACTACTCACTGGTACCACACCACTAAATTACCTGCACTATACCATATATACTTCAGTCCCTGAAAAGAATTGGTGCGGATAGGTGGGGGCTGACGCCTCTGCCTATTGCTGAATACGCTCCCTGCCTATAGGCAGGGTGGGTTAGTTTAAACTCCTAATGGGGCCATTAAAATTATTTGGTACCTTAAAATGGCACCATTAAACGATTTGGTACCGAAGTAGGTACCATTCACCACTTAAATACCGCCACGACATAGAGTTGGGGGGATGGTGCTTCAGTGCTTCTGGTGTGGTAGGTGGTTTAGGAATAAGCAGGCCTTAAGGGCACACCTAAGGCACTGTAGGGAGAGGGTGGGGAGTTCAAGTACTGACCATACGCGCGTACTGGAACAAGAGCTAAGAAAACAGTGAGGGAGGAGGCCCCAATAGACCTGTATGAGAGGTTTATGTGTATACAGGAGCTGAAGAGTGAGCTTGAGGGGTTGCGGGGGAAGCAGGTCCACAACTAAAGCCATGTCGCATAACATGCATTCTGACTAGGTCGTCTGGGCCTAGTTGGTCGAGTAGGTCTAGACCATCTAGTGGCTTAGCCAGCCTCATACTATGGCTATATAAACAGATGTTATATACCGTATAAACGCCATGAATTTATAGTATAAATTTATATCCTCTATAACATATAGACTTATACCCCCTTATATGGGGTATAAGACACTATAAAATTAATACCCCCTATAAACCTGCCCCAGGAACCGGTGCAGGAAGAACGTACTAGACCCCGTCCTAAGCCTAACAGGTTAGACCTATTAGGTTACCTAAGTAGGTTTCTTAGGTTTAACCTATAGGTTAGGCCTAAAAGCCCTATAGGTTTTTAGAATGTTCTAGTATAATCTTAAGACGCCTTCATCCATCCACTAAACCTACTCAAATTAAAAGCTTTCAGATCTAGCATTAGGAGATGGTGCGGGAAGGACGTGCAAGCCATGCTGAGTGAATGCTAGGTAAAATTGAACACTTTCACTTTCCCCGTTCAATTTCCCCATTCAAGCTGAAAGCTTTTAATTTGAATGCTTTTCAGTTTGAAAGGAAAGCTATTTAAGGCTGGACTCATTAAAGCATTTCTAGTAGATTTTAGGACATTATAATTATAATATTGTAGTCATTATAAAGCCACGTTCTAAGCTATTCTAACAAAGCGTGTACTGAGCCTTGTGAAGGGGGTTGAAGCCCCTATGTAACCACCAATGATTGGTAGGTAGCCTAGTTGATACGGTCTATGTACTAGTCCATCAACGAGCCCGTCACGGGACATTTATTTCAACACAGATCTGTGTAGAAAAAGGCATGAACAGTTTCCGCTAGTAGGTCCAGTCTACTAGTAGATCTGCCCGTATCTACGTCGCATCTGCAACGGATTCCGTTATCGGCCCAATATCGAGGATGCTGGGAATTCGATATCACGTTTCCATCCTATAGACGTCCATAATTCGTGACACAGACCTTCTTACCAACCTTTAATAACGGTTTTACCAGGCCTTCAGCAGTGTTTTACGTCCCCATAAACGTCCACAAATTCACATCACAGAACCATGGCATAGACCGTTTTACCAAACTTTAAATAGCGTTTTACGTTCTGTGCTGCAAAACTTAATAATGTGGTAGGATAGTCACATCATGTGATCAGGGATGTTGGGATGTGAAGGTCTGCCTACGAGTAATACTAGCTCAAGTTATATAAAGGTATCGTATCAAGGGAGGGTAGAGCACTATACTCTAAAGACTTCAGCTATTCATTGATTAGGGGTATTCCAGTCAAGCATCTATCGGAGGATGCATTCAAAGCAGTTGTCGACTTGCTTTTAAGGGAGGTGAGGTCAGTTAATGGTGGTTGTTGATGGGCTTAGTTGAGATTGCCCTGAAGCTATATGGGGTTGGATTCGATGTCGTGCCTGTAGATGTAAATAAAGACCTCTATGCTCTTGGAGCTCAAGCAGGAGGGTTAATGGAAAGGACTTGGAAAAGCTGTTAAGGAAGGCAAGTGGTGTAGCAATTGTTGTAGGGCCTGAAAATCCTTGGAAGCCAGTATCATATCTAATCATTGTCGATGCTGATAGGCCAAGTGCTTTGGAGAAAGCCCCTACACTCAAGGAGCTCATCTATTTCTCTTTTCCTAGTCAAATATCACCAACCATTTCACCCTGCATTTAGATGTGATTAGAAATCTGGTCCCATTAGTGGCAATGGGGTTAATAGTTTATTGATGTTAAGTTTCAACCTTGCGTTAACGAATAACCGATATCATACATACACTTTCCTTAACTTTTTCTATAACAATATAACAATAAAGGACTCTCTATTCAGCTAACCTAGAAAAAGAACAAATCGCATCATCTACTCTTTTTATCAATATCCTTTGCGAAGGTAGAATGCTGATGAATTGCAAACCTTCGCTCAAGCTCATCCTCTCTAACTATTCTCTGAGGATTATGAGTTCCTTCCCTTAATCTC
>JAGDWE010000032.1:0-12643 GCA_023255965.1 Desulfurococcales archaeon
GCATGGCCTTCCGCCTCTGGCGGCCGCTTCGCCGTCATCGAGGCGGTTAAGTATCTATAGTGGCTAAAAAGCTCATAAGCTTTTAACTAAGCCAGCAGTCTCCCAATAAACCGTACAACCATAAAGCTTCGCCCTTCAGGGCGGGGAGGAGGTCAGGTTTAAAATAGTGGACATAGTTATAAAATAGTATGGTGGTATATTAATGGGAAGGATGATTAATAGAATTCATAAATTAGGTAGACCTCTATTACAGGTGGCTATGGATTTCACCGACATATATAGTGCACTTAGGCTAATTAGTAGGTTGCATGATCTAAGCATTGATATCTATGAAGTTGGAACACCATTAATTAAGTCTGAGGGTATTAAATCATTAGGTATTATTAGAGAACTAGTTAATGAATCCCTGGTATTAGCTGACATGAAGACTGTTGATACCGGCAGCTTAGAGGTTAAATTAGCTGCAAGTAATGGAGCCGATGCGGTGTCCGTTTTAGCTAGCGCTAATAATGAGGTCATATTATCAGCCATAAATGAAGGTAATGTATTAGGTGTAGATGTAGTGGTTGATACTATAGGTAGATTAAACCCGGTTAACTCAATTATTGATGTCTTACCGCTGGGGGCCAGAATATTTAACGTTCACGTAGCCATCGATGTGCAAATAGCTACTGGTAAAACCATTGCCGACTCCTTAAAATTAGTAGACGACATAAAAGGATTGTCCAAGGACATCATAATCTCGGTTTCAGGTGGTGTAAAACCTCAACATATAAGCGAATTAATAAAACATAATGTGGATATAATCGTTATGGGTTCAGCGATAACTAAATCGCCTAACCCAGCCGAGGTTGTTAAGGAAGTAATTAAATTATTGTCATAAGTAAATTTAGCAGTAAGCTTCTACGCATTCAATTAATTGCCACGGCTCGATCAGACAAACGCCTTCACATCACGGAACTCAGTTCCGGAGGTATACATCACCTAACGTTATATTAGTAATGATAAGGTTTAAATCCTTGCTCGAATTTACTGGCGAGGTACATTAACACTTTATCGATGCCTATCCCGTATAGTGCGCTTACCTCGTACACTGGGATCTTACTGTGGGCTTTACTTATTAATTCTTTAACCACTTTAAGCCTTTCATTACTTACTGCATCTACTTTATTAATGATTATAGTTATATCTTCTTCGTTAAAGCTACTAACTATATTTGAAAGTAGCCTTAACTGACTTTCAATGCTGTAGTAGGAGTTCTCTGAGGGATCTATAAGGAAGAGCACATGATGTGCTAGGTATTTAATTGCCATATAGGCCTTTCTCTCTATAGGATTTAATTCATCAAACGGTCTATCTAAAATTCCTGGCGTATCAATGACTTGCATTCTGATACCGTTTACTTCGGCATGACCTAGCACTATATCCTTAGTAGTGAATGGGAAGGGAGATACCTTACTTTTAGCGGTAGAGATCCTATTAACGAACGTAGACTTACCTGCTTGGGGCATACCCGCAATAACTACTGTATATACATCGTCCTTAATGCATGGTGTTCTAGATAATATTTGCATGGCCTCCCTTAACGCATCTAACCGGCTTTTACGTCGTCTAAATACGGATAGAACCCTTCCTACATATTCCCTAAGTAGAATACGTGCGTCCCTATCGCTTAAGGAGTTCTTTATCTTACTCCTATACTTACGCCATAATATCCTAGTTAACCATATTCCATCATTTAATTCCTTAATATATGATGTTAGTTCACCTAACCCGGCTAACTTAATTACCTCGGAATAGAACCCATTTATCTCTCCCTCGCGTATTGCTTTAAATCTACTGGATAGCTTGGATGATACGAAATCATTAATCTTATCGGCCTTTATGAGGTATTTAATGGTACGTTTCTTAACTCTCTTCGGCAATGTTACCCTTTCTTTATATATTTTAAAAATCGCCTCCCTTATTTCATCAAAACTTGGTATATACGTTTTCCTTATTTTATCTGGTAAGCACTCCTCTTCCATATAACATCGCCATCCTTTAATATAGCTACTACTCTATGGTAGGGTATTATGGTGTCATTGATTATTAACCTATCATTTAGAACCTTAACTTCCTCGTTTAATTTGTACTTCCTAAATCCATTAACGTTAAGCCTATCAACAACTACTATATCGTATGAAGCCCTTCGTATATCTCCACTCCATATCACCCTATTCAGTATTCCTCTAATAGTATTATCCTTCAAGTGGTTTCATCTACCTATTATGTAATTTAAAACCTTATATATCTGGAAGTAGGGATTATGTTTAGTAGGCTGATGTAATATGAGTTACGAGAGATTAGTAACTGGTGCTACTGCTGTGGGCATTAAGGTAGTAAACGGCGTGATCTTGGCGGCTGAAAAGCGGGTATCATATGGTGGTTACGTAATGAGTAAAACAGGCAAGAAGGTATTCCTTATAAAGGGTAGGTTCGGAATAGCATGTGCCGGTCTATTTGCGGATATACAGACTATCAGTAGATTAATGAGTGTTGAGATCCATAGATATGAAATTGAGACCTCTAAGACCATGAATGTAAGGACTGCCGCAAAATTGCTCTCGGTAATACTATATCAGTATAAGTACATGCCATTCCTATCAGAAATAATCTTTGGAGGAGTTGATGATGAAGGTCCTCATATATATGTAATGGATCCTCTGGGATCCCTAATTGAAGATGATTATGCTGCCGTAGGTACTGGAGCTCCGATCGCTGTAGGTATTATTGAGAGCGAGTATAGTAAAGACTTAAGCCTAGAGAGGGCTGAAAGCCTTGCTGTTAAGGCTGTTAAGGCAGCGATATCTAGAGATGCAGTATCAGGCGATGGGGTTGATGTGGTGGTTATCAGCAATAGCAATTCGTACGAAAAACATTATCGAATTATTTAGAGGTATTAGAATTATTGAGTAATTTCGATGTGAATCGAGCTATAGCGTTACAGAGGATTTTATCTAATAAGGTAATTAAGTATTCCTACATGGTGGATGTGAGGAGGGTAGTTGGACTAGACTTGGCTTATGCTGGGGATATAGCTATAGCTGTAGCTGCACTGCTTAGCTACCCTGATCTAACGTTAAAGGAATATGTAGTAGTTAAAGGTAGGGTAGAAGTGCCGTATATTCCAGGCCTACTAGCCTTTAGGGAAGCACCACTAATGCTAAAGGCGTACGATAAGTTAGGTTCAGCTGCAGACTTAATCTTAGTTGATGGACATGGATTAACACATCCTAGAGGTTTTGGCATAGCTTCACACATAGGTTTAGTTCTAGACACGCCGTCTATAGGTGTTGCTAAGAGGATGTTATATGGCAGTATAGTAAGGGGGTTGGATGGAAGCGAGTATATAGCGGTAGGTAAGGACATATATGGGATAGTCTATAAGAGCCAAGGTAGAGATCTATATGTATCCATAGGTCACAAAGTATCCATAGAGGTCTTAAAAAACATCTTACCCAGACTATTTAAGTCACATTACTTACCGGAACCAACTTATATAGCTGATGCTATATCTAAGAAATACCGGAGAGCTTAATGCTAGTAATTAAAGGCATTGTGACTTCTGGTGCTGGACTTGGGAGGAAGTATATCAGTATGAATGTATATAATGAATTGTTTACCAACATCCTACTTGATAAACCGTATAATGGGACTTTAAACATCGTCTTAAATGACTTAGGCGTAGACCATATAATCAGTAAATGTCCCCCACATATAGTCAGTGATATTAGATTAGACGGCAATATTTATGGAGGCTTTTACTACTGGCACTGCAACATTTACAAGGCTAGAGGCTTAGGTGGAGTGAAGGAGTATGCCTTAGTTATAAGGCCGTTTAGATCTAGACATCCTAATAATGTGGTAGAGGTGGTCTCACATAAGCACTTAAGGAGTCATATGGGTTTAACTGATGGCGATGTAGTTATTATTGAATTATATTGTAGTGAAGAACATGAATAACGTCCCCTTAATATTTAATTGCTATCATTGTATTCATTGCTGTTTCTTTGTAAGTGTCGAGGAAGCCCCTATAGTACTTGAGGATGAAGTTGAAGTACTAAGACGTAAAGCGAGGGAAATAGGCAAGGAATTAGAGTTTACTAAGCTAGGTAATGGATTATTCAGATGGGTATTAAAGGGCTTCTGCCCTTTCTATAATATTAAAGATAGACGTTGTTCTATTCATCAAGTTAAACCGCTCTCATGTAAGATGTATCCATTATTATTGAACATTAAGACGTGGGATATACATGTATCAACGGCATGTGATTGGGTCTTGGAGCATCTCAACGAATTATTGTACAACCATGATTTAAATTTATCAGAGGTATTTAAGGATGAACTACGTGCTGTAAGAACTCTATTTAAAGCTTATTTACTTAAGTCTCAAACATAATTATCATAGGTATATTAATATGATACCTGGGCGTAAAGGATATATTAAAACGTCAGTGTTCTTTATTACGTACGATGAAGTACTTGCTAAAGAGATTTGTAAGGCCGTTGAACTGAAGGCTAAATTAATAACGTTCCTTAGGAGTAACGTAATTAAGGAACTGTACTTCATGGAGATCGAAGGCAACGTCAAGGGATCTATTGAAGATATACTTAGAGATAAGGTTCTGTGGTATAAGATTGATGTTATAGAATTTAACTGACCTCTTCCTAGCCCTGAATGGTAAGTGCCCTCTACATCTACGCTGGTTTAAATACTTCATCTGAAGGGCGGTCAGCCGGGCTAGAGCCCATAGCATTTAATAGGAGTTGCCGACCCTTCATTAAGTCCTTGGGACAACCAACCATCAAATACATCACAGAGCACGGCGATGAATTAGAATCTGGTCTTAATTGTAGTTCTCATTATTAGTATTTCTTAGGGTATAATTAATTATTAGGGAGCTGATAACCATAATTAATGCTATAAATTTAATTAAATTATTTGACTCGTACGATGTGATTATCACTATCAACCCCAGTACTATTACTACGCGTGCTAGGTTATTCAATCTCAAAGTATCACCTTACATTAACTTAATGACCATCCCCTTACCACCCAGTATCCTAGCAACTGACATTGAAATAGAGAGGAGTAAGGTGAGATATAATGATGGAATGAAGGCTAAAGAAAACAGTAAACCTATACCTAGAGTTATTAAATTGACCACTACATCAGTTAAATTCTCTACAGAGAATATCCTCCTTTCATTAAATGACGGTTTACTATAACCCCCCTCATAGTGAATTTCTACTGCATGTACGCCGTTACCTATGATCACTTCACATACATTGACATATACCCCTAACCACTGGAGGTTGTAAGTATTCTCGCACTCCCTGCTAGAATCGTCAGCTATCAATTCACGTAGGTTAACGCTTGATGGGTAAACCAGTACTATCTTCCCATCTCCATAGCTTTTTAAAGTTATGGCTATCAATCCATCATGGATCTCAGCATTAATGACCTCTATGTTGGAGTCCCTAACAACTAATAACTTGCCATTAGATGCCGTAACTATGCCGGGTACACTTAGATTTATAACGCATTGACGAGATGATCCACACATGCCGCTATCGATAAATTTCGGTACGACGTAAAAAGTAAGCCCGTATAGCTCTAGCTGTACCGAGTAATTAAATTCGTTAGGCAAAAGATCATAGCCATCGCCTAATACATATTTACCATTATAATCACTTAAAATACTGCCGACCAATTCGTGATTTACGTTATATATGTTTATCACTGCGTTAGGTATGGGATTACCTAGATAATCATTAACGTAACCTGAGATCTCGATACTTCCTATCCCTGCTATAGTTGTAGGTATTTGAAACATTTCAACAAAAACCGGCATTAACGGTAGACATATGTAGAACACTAATGCGAATGATATCAGATATGCACCAGCATTCTTGCCTAGCCTAAATGGCAGCGAATAAAGCAACACTCCTAGAAGTACTAAATACTTGTAGTAGTTTAATATAAAGGACCCCAGAAATACCTGTACCTTAATTGCTGAAAGAGCCATTGATAGGTATCCTAGGACTATGTTGATGGGTGATGTGAGAAACGTAAAATAAGGCGCTTTAAGAAAAGTATTAATATAAGTTAATGCTGTAAAAGCGGTCAATATTAACGCGGTTCTTCCACTAATCCACGAATAAAAGGAGCTCCAATTAGCATCGAGTACAGTAAGCATGTAATTAGCGAAATTTATCAATAAGGTAAAACTAGATATAAGTAGTGCAGCCGAAATACCATCAAGCATCATATTAACTCCCCACTTCTTAAGATTCTTAATGGGTATTGGTAAAGCGTAGATAAGCGTGCCTAAATTATAGGTTAGTATGGCTAAGCTATACGCTAGTAATAGCAGGTCGCTATCACTCATTAGAATCCGTCACCTTAGGGTTGTGGTGGGGGAGGGGTGGGGTATGAGATATTGGAAGTTATATATGATATTAATGAGAATATAGAACTACCTAATGCAAGCCAAAAGGCCGCAACAACAGCATCTTCTATGAGTGACTGCCCTGTTCGTTTTAATCTGTAGAAGGGGATCGGAGACCCCTTTAAAGCCCATCCAATAAACCAAGTAAGTAAGAACATGAACCAAGCTACTGTAACTACTTGAGCAGTCAAATCTCTAACAAAGTCAGCTATACTCATGGTAATCCCCTAAAGAATAGCCAATTTAAAAAATGTTACATCCCCGAGTCCCTAAGAACCGTGGGTAGAGGGCTCCCCGCGGTGAGGGATAGGGGTAATGGGCCGGAGGCCCGGCCCGCGGTCTACCGCTGGACGAACGGAGCAGGGTGGGTAATCCCGCCAGCAATGAAGGTGAAGGCGATAAGCCACAAACCAACGAACCGCCCTAGGGAGCCCTCGCCCTTCAGGGCGGGGAGGAGGTCAGGCAGTACTAGGCGGGCATGTAATTAAATTTCGTCGTCCGGAGGCAATGGTAGGAGGCCCTGTCAGGGCTAAGCCTATGAGACGTATCCTCAAACCTCCCAGCAGTGCTCCTTACCATGAATAGAGGGCTGTTTCATTGTTGATAATGGAGCGTGAGGTCTACAAGCTCTGGTTTTGTCTATGTTTATAGAGCCCTGCAGGGCGATGGGAGCCCAGTGCCGTTTGGCTCGACGGGTACCAGAGCCCCCTGGGCGAGGCGGAAGTCCCTACACTTGATCATGGACGGACGTAAAATGATCGAAATGAAGGTGTAGGGACAAACGGTTTGAAGAAAATAATGATGATGGTAATATTATTTAAGTGCTATCAAATAAATTAAAGTGGATGATTGAGGTTTATAAGCGCTGAGACGTTGATGAGAAACCCACGCAATGACGCATTTACACTATACGGCTTTAATTTTACATGAAGGCCTCGTTATTTAGGTGGCCTTTCACCCGTCTATGACGATTTTTGATTAGACGATGTCTAAGGGATTAGAAAATGGGAGGGTTCTACCCCTTAGTTGCCAGCAGGGTGTAGATGCAAGTTTAAATAGATGTGCGGAATTCCCACGTACTTTAGGACTGGAGGGAAACCTTCCTTATGCTATACACCTTCTTCAACTACCTACATTATATGCTTAGCGTATTATGATATTAATTATTTTAATGGATAAAGAGTTAAGACATAATACCATATATGTATGAAGGCGAAACATCCTTAAATATATTCACTTCTAAGTATTTCATAGGTGGACGCCTTTATGAGGAAATTCGCGATTTTTCTGCATAAATCATCATCTGGCATGCTAATAGCAAGACTTCTTGATAAGCCGCCTAAGGCTGGTTTGAAGGTGATCAACTCCCAAGGGAAGGTAGTAGGTGTCGTTGCGGATATTATAGGGCCTGTAAAGAATCCATACGTAGTAATCAAACCATATGGTAATGTTATGGAGCTATCGTCCTTCGAAGAACTCTATATAAGGTGATTTAAAATGCAGTGTCAAGAGTCCTCAATAGTCTATGATGAGCTACGTGGGGAATTAATATGCACAGATACTGGCGAAATTCTTGAGGAGAGGATGATAGATTTAAGACCTGAGTGGCGGGCCTATACACATGAAGAATTCGCTGAGAGAGCTAGAGTTGGTTCTCAACTAACTAATAAAGTTCATGATCTGGGCTTAAGCACAGTAATTGATGCAGGTTCCCATGATGGTAGGGTATTAAATTCCCTTCAATCAAAGCTGAGGATCAGCAATAATAAACAACGGAGACTAGTTAAAGCATTAAGTTTAATGAATAACGTTATAGGCCTATTAGGGTTACCTAAAAGCATTAATGAGACTTCGGGGTTGATAATCAGGAAGTTAAGTAGTAAGGGTATTATAAAGGATAAGAACTTAAATGCCTTTGTAGCAGCGTCAATAATAATTGCATGCAATTATCAGAGAATACCGATAGATAAAGACCAAGTACTAAAGCTATGTGAAGTTACTAGACACGACTTATGGAAAGCGATGCTAAAGATGACCAGAGACAGCGGGGAATACATAGCAATTAAAGTTCCTGAACCAAATATATACATCGAGAATTTAAGGACCAAACTAAGCCTACCACCGGAGGTCTCCACACTAGCTAGTAAAATAATTGGAATGGCTAAGGCCAATGGGGTAACTAGTGGTAAAGGACCTTTAGGATTAGCGGCAGCGGCTCTGTACATAGCATCTGTAGTATTGGATCATAAGAGGACTCAAAAAGAAATAGCTGAGGGAAGCAATATTACAGAAGTTACCGTGAGGAATAGATATAGAGACATAGTAGATAACATCTACATAGTGATAGATCTCTAAGTAGAGAGCTTCCCATCTACTCGTGCGTACATCCTTCATCTGGATGACAACCCGTGGGGCCAGAGCTCCTCCACCGGATCCCTCGAGCTACAGGCCCTACATTAATTCACTGAGGCAAACCACCATCAAATACACCGCAGAGTACGAGCTTACAAGCCATCCACCGCCTCAAAAGGCCGGGCTTTCAGTTGTAATGATGTAGATTCCTGGTTTAAATGGTAATGCTGCCCACTTCTTACCTCCAAGGTCTGGTGCGTTTGGATCCTTACAATGATATACGGTGATATTGTTAATAGATAACATGGACTTAACGTAACTACTTAGCTCGTTAACTGCCTTAAGCTCATCGATACCTCCTGTAGCTAATATCAACTCCCTTATATCAGGCCTCAATGAAGTAGCTAACTCATATAGCCTCCTAATCCTTCTTACACCTTCACCAACGTCCTTAGAGGACATGCTACTAACATATCGCCTTATTATTTCATTTAATGCCATTCCATTATTAACCAAGTTAATAATACTCAATAGGTCCTTATAATCATCCTTACTAGACACATAAAGCACTACTTCTTTACATCCTTTAACTAGCTTCATCACCTCCCTTACATCGTCAATTAGCATCTTAATGAATTCTATGGCAAGTTCCGCCTCATTATCTATCATATTTTCGCTATATGGGGGCCACTCTTCATTAATCAATAGCGTTTTATTGCCAATCCTATGCCATAATTCCTCAGCTAAATGAGGAACTATGGGGGCCATCATCTTAATCCATGCAGTGATGTATTCCTTAATGACCTCAGAGGGCATGTTATTAGTCATGGTTAAATAGTCCATTAAGTCTTGGTACATTAAGTATAGGACCTTAATGGACGCGGACCTTATCCTAACATTTGTTAGATCATCCTTTACTGAGGACACGTACCTTTGTAACCTACTTAATAACCACCTATCGGCTACGGATGTATTTGATTTACGAGTCCAGTTATATGACTTAAGTATTAGGGTTTCTATGCTCCTTAGGTGCTCTACTACACTATAAGCATGGCTTTCTCTAAAGTCTAAATCCTGTTCTACCTCGGCTGCTAAGGCTAGGGAAGCCCTAACACCGTCGGGTGAGTACCTTCTTATGGCGTCCTCAAGTGTAAGTACGTTCCTCTTGGATTTACTCATCTTTTCTCCTTCCCTTAGAACCCACCCATTAGTGACTATCGATTTAGGCCATAACTCCTTCGGGAATATAGCTACATGGTTAAATATGAAGAATGTAAGGTGGTTGGGTATTAGATCCTTACCGCTTAACCTCATATCAAGCGGATACCAATACCTGAACTCATTTCTTAAATCAATTAGCTGGGATACGGGTATACCTAATTTACTACTTAATTCCCTAACATCACCTTCACCAAGCAATATGTAGTCCCAGAACTCACGTACTAATTTCTCAGGCGCTATCGAGCATTCCCTTATCTTATGAATTACTGTATAGAACGCCATATATATTGTTGAATCGCTCAGGCTCTCAATGATCCATCCTCTTTCCCAAGGAAGTTCGGTACCTAATCCCCTGCTCCTGGCACATGCCTTCCTTTGAAGCCAATTTATAGTTGCTTCAAATTGTCTACGGGACTCCTCAGGTATTAACTTCATTAATTTTAGTGCTTGATAGGCTAGCTCCTTCCACCTAAGGTCACCATAATTTATAAACCATTGATTTTCTAGGAGCTTAACTACTACTTCACTGCCGCACCTACAGTAAACAGGCCTATTCATTATTTCATAGATGGTCGAAGCATATCCATTCCCCATTAAGAACTTTTTAATCGATTCCCTAGCCTTAGGAACTGGTGAGTTATTTACTTCTAGCTCTATGAACTTCCTTGCATTAGGTATGACTTCCTGGACAACTAGCTCCTGGAGGTGGTCCCGCATGACTCCGGAGTTAAACTCATTTAAGTAAACTTCCTTGGTTGCTTTATCTAGTAGCTCTACATCCTTCTGAGATTTTACCCCCAACTTTTCAATAACATCTCTTGCTGGCGTGTCTGAGTAGTTGGGGACCCTAATTAATGGTATCACCTTAAATTTATCGTTGCTCACCCTTCTCGCGTACTCTAACAACGCAATATAGTCGTAGGGTGCATGTGCAGGGACGCTCATCACCAAACCCGTGCCAAACTTAGGATCTACAAATTCCGCCTCTAGGATTTCTACCTTATTCCCAGTTAATGGATTAATGACGTAATTCCCTACAAGCTCTTCCCCCTTCATCCTGTTAATAATGCTCAACTTAATCTGAAAAGACAACTTATAAGCGGCATCACATGATAGTAGCATTTTGCTACGTTTTTCGCTCATCACAGATTCGCATATACAGTACTCACTGCTTGGGTTTACCCATAAGTTAGTTACCCCTAATATGGTTTCAGGCCTTAATGTAGCTACGGGCAATAGCAACTCTCTATTTAAGTCGCTTATAAAGTATATTACTGTAACCTCATCTATCTCGGGTTCAACATCATCCTTAGTATCATGCATTCCTACCGGCATTTGATGATTAGGACACCAACCTACCGGATGGGAACCCCTTTCAATGAACCCTTTCTCTCTTAATTTTTCGAACTGCCATCTTATAAACGCTTTAAATTCCGCATCAACGGTAGTGAATTCCCTACGCCAGTCAATGCTCAATCCCAACTCGATCATTGCCTTTTTAGACCTAATATGGAAGTACCTAGCCAATCGCAACGGATCTGCGAGGGATGCAACTTCATCAGCCGTTAAGTTATATAACTCCATCAACTCCTTAATGAAGGCCTCATCATTCTTAGCTATGGATTCAGCCATGGCGAGTATTGGGGTTCCGGTATAATGGAATCCCATAGGGTATAATACGTTATACTTCAACATCCTCATAAATCTAGCTATGATGTCGGCAACCATATATACCCGTGCATGGCCTATATGTGCTGGTGCATTAGGATACATGAAGGCAGCCGTTAGGAAGAACTTCCTCCTACCAGCTATAGGATTTGATTCAAAGGCCTTGCTCTTAATCCAGGCATCCTGCCATTTACTAGATATGTCGATTAAGTACTTAACGTATTCATCGATACTAGCAATTAAACATCCCCCTACTCATACATATTATTAAGTTTTTAAGCATTCTTTAATAGATTATCAATGTATGAAGGTGCTTGTGATCAGTGATACGCATATAGGTGATAGGGCATCTGAGATACCTGAAACCGTCCTAAAACTAATTAAATCGTTCAACTACGATGCGGTGATATTTGCTGGCGATCTAACAAATGAGGAGGCTCTAACATGGGTTAAAGGCCTAGCTTCAACATCCTATATAGTCGAAGGTAATATGGACTATCTTGAACTACCTGAGTATGAAATACTGGAAATATCCCCTAATACTAGGTTAGGAGTCATACACGGGCATCAGATATACCCGCGAGGAGATGTAACAGGCTTGTATAAATTAGCCAGTAATTTGGGTGTGAATATATTGGTCTCTGGGCATACACATAAACCCCTGGTTAAGCTGTACCAAGGTAGGTTGCTCATCAATCCGGGCTCATTAACCGGCGTAGTAAGCGGAAGCGGTAGCAGTAGCATGCCTTCATTTATAGTTATGGCAATATTATCTAATGAGATATTGGTGGACCTATATAGTTATGTTGATATAGGGGGAGCCGACTACCTAAGGAAATCATATAGGTTTAATTTAGGAGGGGACATCACCGTACTGCCCCGCACTTAATGTGGCGGGCCCGCCGGGA
>JAGDWE010000032.1:12653-41235 GCA_023255965.1 Desulfurococcales archaeon
TACGGGTTAAAAGCCCGCCGCTCTGCCTGGCTGAGCTACGGGCCCTACACCAAATAACTATGACTGACTAGATTTAAAACATTATCTAATATCGCAAGCGTTATCGCACTATTGTAATTGAAAGCCCCGCCCCTTAGGGCGTGGAGGAGGTCATATGCCAGCAGAACATTCAATGATGCGATTCTCGATAATTCGATCAAAAGTTTAAAAGATCTTAAAGTATGTAATAGTTATGAATCTAATAAATGGCCGTGGGATGCATATAGATGAGTAGTAAGTCTTCAAAGAAGAAATTTAATATACTGGAACATGAGTTAGTACCTAAGCATGAGGTGTTGACGAAGGAGGAGGCGGTGGAGTTGATGAAAAGCCTGGGCATAGGTCCCGAACGCCTGCCATGGATTAGGGCTTCCGACCCAGTTGTGAAGGCTTTAGGGGCTAAGCCAGGCGATATAATTAAGATCGTTAGAAAATCGCCTACCGCAGGCGAATCAGTCGCGTATAGATTCGTAGTCAGCGGGTGAATATTATGGGAGTTGATAGTTCGTATAAACTAACGCCTGAGGATCGATGGGCGTTAATGAAGGCATTTATAGATGAGAAAGGATTAGTTAGACAGCACCTTGACTCCTTTAATGATTTTTTAGTTAATGGTATTAAGGAAATTATTAAGGAAAACAGCATAGTTACTACTTCGGATCCAAACGTCTATGTAGTCATTAAGGATGTTGAGATCGGGGAGCCTCAGTTCAAAGAAGTTGAGGGTACCGTAGTCGAAGTAACACCGATGATGTGTAGAATCAGGAATTTAACTTACTCAGCTCCGATCTACTTAATTATGGCTTTAGTTGAAAACGGAATTGAAGTCTCCGTTCAGAAAGTTTTCGTAGGCGAGCTACCCATAATGATAAGATCGCTTAAAGATCCATTATCGCGTAAGAGTAAGGAAGAACTCATAGAGCTGGGTGAAGATTGGAGGGATCCTGGGGGCTACTTCATAATTAACGGGTCTGAGAGGGTCATAGTAGCTCAGGAAGATTTAGCACCTAATAGGGTCTTCGTTGATTACGCCAAGGAAGGAACTAACATAACGCATACAGCTAAGGTCATATCTTCTGCAGCTGGTTATAGAGTCCCTGTGATACTTGATAGGTTAAAGGACGGAACGTTAGTAATTAATTTTCCACCAGTTGCAGGTAAGATCCCATTCGCAATAATGATGAGGGCCTTGGGGTTAGAGAGTGATAGGGATATAATGTTTGCGGTGTCCCTCGATCCAGACATTCAAAAGGAGTTAATACCTTCAATAATTCATGCGTCTGAAGTAGCCACCATAGATGACGCGCTGGATTACATAGGCTCTAGGGTGGCTGTTGGCCAGGCTAGGGATGCAAGAATCGAAAGAGCTAAACAAATCATAGATACTTACTTTCTACGACATCTTGGTTCAAACCCCGAATCAAGGCTGAGAAAGGCGTTGTACTTAGGTTACATGGCTAATAAACTATTAGAGTTAGCTTTAGGCAGGAGGCAGCCTGATGATAAGGATCATTATGCTAATAGAAGGCTTAGACTGGCGGGCGATTTAATTGCCCAATTATTCAGGGTAGCCTTTAAGCAATTCCTTAAGGACTTTAAATATCAATTAGAGAGGGCTAGAGTTAAAGGGAGGAGGGTTAATTTAGCGGCCCTTGTTAGGCCAGATATAATAACTGAGAGATTAAGGCATGCGCTTGCTACTGGTAATTGGGTAGGAGGCAGAACTGGCGTAAGCCAAATAGTTGATAGGACTAATTGGCTATCACTTCATAGTCATTTAAGGAGAGTTGTAGCTCCGTTGAGTAGGGGCCAACCTCATTTCGAGGCCCGGGACTTACATCCAACGCAGTGGGGTAGGATGTGCCCATTCGAAACGCCTGAAGGACCTAACTGCGGTCTAGTGAAGAATTTAGCCCTGACCTCATATATATCCGTTGGCTTAGATGAACGTGAGGTTGAGAAATTACTTTATAGCTTGGGTGTCATTCCAATAACTAAAGCATACGAGTCTGTGAGGAATTCGGATGAGACGCACCATGAAACATTAAGATGGGCTAAGGTACTCTTAAACGGGACTCCTATTGGTTATTATCCGTCAGAGAACGCTGAGCCGCTAGTTAATGAGATTAGAAGGAGAAGGAGGGCAGGACTGCTACATCATGAAATAAATGTCGCATATAAACGTAGTGAATATATAAATGAAGTATATGTTAACTGTGATGCAGGTAGGGTTAGAAGACCTTTAATAGTTGTTGAGGAGGGACGCACGAAGATTGAAGCAGAAGTCATTAGCAAGGTCGTTAATGGCAAATATACCTTCTCGGATTTAGTTAAATTAGGGTATATAGAGTACTTGGATGCTGAAGAGGAAGGCGATGCCTATATTGCATTAAATCCCGAAGATCTAACACCAGAGCACACACATCTTGAGCTATGGCCGCCGGCGATGCTAGGTATAGCAGCCGCTACCATACCATATGCTGAGCATAATCAATCACCAAGGAACTCGTATCAATCAGCAATGGCTAAGCAGGCACTCGGCGTTTACGCAAATAATTTCCAGCTAAGGTTTGATAGCAGGGGTCATTTCCTTCATTATCCGCAGAAACCATTGGTTCAGACAAAGTTCCTTGATATCATAGGATATAATGAAAGGCCATGTGGCCAGAACTTTATAGTCGCCATTTTATCATACACGGGCTATAATATGGAGGACGCAGTAATAGTTAATAAATCATCCGTTGAGAGGGGATTAGCTAGATCCACGTTCTTTAGGGAGTACTCAACTGAGGAAGCGAAATACCTAGGCGGCCAGGAGGATCGCATTGAAATTCCTGACCCTAATGTCAGGGGTTACAGGGGCAGGGATAATTACTCATTACTAGAGCCCGACGGTATTATATCACCTGAAGTAGAGGTACGAGGTGGTCAGGTGCTTGTAGGTAAGACGTCACCGCCTAGGTTCCTTGAGGAATATAAGGAATTCGGGATAGCCGGCGGCTCTAGAAGGGATACGTCGCTTACTTTAAGACATGGCGAGAAGGGCATAGTTGATTCTGTAGTAATTACTGTAAGCGGTGAGGGGAACAAATTAATTAGGGTTAGGGTTCGTGATTTAAGGATACCTGAAATAGGTGATAAATTCGCTTCTAGGCATGGACAGAAAGGCGTTATAGGACTTTTAGTACCTCAGTATGATATGCCGTATACCCCTGAAGGAATAACACCAGACTTAATAATTAATCCACACGCGCTTCCATCAAGGATGACTATAGGGCAGTTGATGGAGACAATAGCAGGTAAAGTAGCAGCCTTGACCGGGAGATTAGTTGATGGCACCCCCTTCTATGGTGAGGATATCGAGGAATTAAGTAGGAGGTTGAAGATCTATGGATACCCGATGGATGGGAGCGAACCTATGTATGATGGTAGAACCGGCGAACTGATTCAAACACCTATATTTATTGGTATAGTCTATTACCAGAGACTGCACCATATGGTCGCCGATAAAATACATGCTAGGGCGAGAGGGCCTATTCAGATACTTACTCGACAGCCTACAGAAGGTAGGGCTAGGGAAGGAGGTCTGAGGTTTGGCGAGATGGAGAGGGACTGCCTCATAGGGCATGGCGCTTCAGCATTACTTAAGGAGAGATTAAATGAGAGTTCAGATAGGACTGTTATATACGTCTGCGAGGAATGTGGGTTAATAGGTTGGTATGATAGAAGGAAAGGTAGATACGTATGCCCTATCCATGGTGAGAAAGGTAAGCTATATGCGGTATCAGTTTCATATGCATTTAAACTACTACTCCAGGAGTTAATGAGTATGTTAATCTATCCTAAACTAATTCTAGGAGATAGGTATGAGGTGAGTTTACGTGAGTGAGGAGAAGATTATTAAGGCGATAAAATTCGGCATATTATCGCCTGAATTAATTAGGAAGATGTCAGTAACAGCAGTCGTCACACCGGATGTTTACGATGAGGATGGATTACCAGTTGAAGGAGGTGTCATGGACCCGAGATTAGGCGTCATAGAACCAGGTCAGAAGTGTTCTACATGTGGAAATACTATAGCGTCATGTCCCGGCCACTTCGGTCATTTAGAGCTTGTGAGGCCGGTAATTCATGTGGGATTCGTTAGGTACATATATGATGTCCTAAGAGCTACGTGTAGGCGTTGTGGTAGGTTAAAATTACCTGAGGACGAATTAAATAAGTACTTGGATCTACTTAAGAGGTTGGAGGGTAGATGGCCTTTACTAGCTAGAGGTCTAACGGATTACGTTAAAAGGAAAGCTATGAAGGTCGTGGAGTGCCCGCACTGCGGTAGTAGGCAATTTAAGATAAAGTTAGAGAAGCCGACAACATTTATTGAGGAGGGACCTGAAGGACCGAGGAGGCTTTGGCCGACGGATGTTAGAAGTAGGTTAGAGAGAGTGCCAAATACCGACTTAAGGTTGCTTGGACATGATCCTGAGCTGTCGAGACCTGAGTGGGCAGTACTGACAGTCCTTCCTATACCTGCAATATCTGTTAGACCGTCAATACTTCTAGAGACCGGGGTTAGATCTGAGGACGACTTAACCCATAAGTTAGTTGATATCATCAGAACCAATGAGAGGTTAAGGGAAAGCATAAATGCTGGAGCTCCTGAAGTAATTATAGAGGATCTATGGGATCTACTTCAATACCATATAACAACATACTTTGATAATGAAGCGCCAGGGGTTCCACCGGCTAAGCATAGGTCCGGAAGGGCTTTAAGAACCCTTGCACAGCGGCTTAAGGGCAAGGAAGGCAGATTCAGGGGCAATCTATCAGGTAAAAGGGTGGACTTCTCGGCAAGGACCGTGATAAGCCCAGATCCGAACTTAAGTATAAATGAGGTCGGAGTGCCTGAGGAAATAGCTAAGATCTTAACAGTCCCAGAACGTGTTACTCCATGGAATATAGATGTTATAAGGAGATACGTTTTAAATGGTCCCTACAAACACCCAGGAGCGAACTACGTCATAGATCCCACCGGCAGGAGGATTGATTTAAGGTATATCAGGGACTTAAAGGCTATCGCAGAAAGCTTAAAACCTGGTTATGTAGTTGAAAGACATCTAGTAGATGGTGATATAGTTTTATTTAACAGGCAGCCGTCGCTGCATAGAATGTCCATAATGGCACATGTGGTTAGGGTTTTACCAGGGAAGACTTTTAGATTGCACTTAGCTGTGTGTCCACCTTACAATGCAGATTTTGATGGCGATGAAATGAATTTACATGTACCGCAGAGTGAGGAGGCTAGGGCTGAAGCTAGGGTGCTACTGCTTGTCCAGGAGCATATACTATCACCTAGGTATGGCGGTCCAATTATCGGGGGCATTCAAGACTATATAAGCGGTGCTTATCTTCTATCCTCTAAGACGACGCTTCTTAGTAAGGAGCAGGTTTCAGATCTAATAGCAAGCTCAGGCTATAGGGGATCAATACCTGAGCCAGCTGTGCTTTCACCAAAGGTTTTATGGAGTGGTAAACAAATAATAAGCCTGCTACTACCGCAAGACTTTAACTTTAGGGGCAAGGCAAACATTTCGGCTGGGCCCCTTAAATGTGATGATGAGGAATGTCTATGGGACTCTTATGTAGTTATAAAGAGAGGCAAGCTCCTGCTTGGAGTATTAGATAAGAAGACATTAGGTGCTCAACAACCCGAAAACATACTGCATTGGATTGCTAAGGAGTACGGCAATAGCTTTTGTAGGGAGTTTATGGACGGGATATTTAAGTTATCCCTAAGATACATAGAGATGCGCGGCTTTACTATGATGCTTACGGACGTCCTTCTTCCTAATACAGCTATTAAGGAGATAAATGAATTACTCGACAATGCTAAGAAGAAGGTATTTGAGTTGATTGAAATGTATAGACGTGGTGAGTTAGAGCCTGTTCCTGGAAGAACCTTGGAGGAGTCGCTGGAAATTAAAATCATGGAGGTATTAGCTGACGTCAGAGACGAGGCCGGAGAAATAGCGGCTAAGTATTTAGATCCATTCAATAATGTATTCATAATGGCTAGGACGGGCGCTAGGGGCAATATTCTAAATATAACTCAAATGGCTGCAATACTAGGACAGCAGTCGGTTAGAGGTGAGAGAATTAGAAGGGGATACGACCACAGAACATTACCTCACTTTAAACCAGGGGACATAGGCCCTGAGGCAAGAGGCTTTGTTAGGAGTTCATTTGTTAGTGGTTTATCCCCTATTGAGATGTTCTTCCATGCTGCTGGAGGCCGTGAGGGCTTAGTAGATACCGCCGTTAGAACATCGCAGAGCGGTTATATGCAGAGAAGGTTAATAAATGCGTTGCAGGATCTTAGGGTGAATTACGACTTAACTGTTAGGACGCCAGATAATGAGGTAGTTCAGTTAATATATGGTGAGGACGGCGTGGATCCTGCTAGGTCGTCGTATGGGAAGGCAGTTAATGTAGACAGAATCATTGAGAGGGTTGTTGGGTGGAGGTTATGAGCGACTTTATTAGCGCTAAGAAATTAGATGAGTTGCTGGATAGCGCTAGGTCATTACTGCCAGTTGGTGTATTTAACGAGTTACGTGAGAGGTTAACCAGACTTCAGTTAACTGAAGATGAGGCTCGTAGGATAATTGATCTAGCCATTAAAGAGTACCTAGGGTCGCTGATAGAGCCAGGTGAGGCTGTAGGTACAGTTACTGCACAGTCTGTAGGGGAACCAGGAACTCAGATGACTTTAAGGACGTTCCACTATGCTGGTGTAAGGGAGTTAAACGTTACGTTGGGCTTACCCAGACTTATAGAACTCGTGGACGCTAGGAAGATGCCTGAAACACCAATCATGGTCATTCACCTTGATGAAGATCATAGGTATGATAGGGTGAAGGCCTTAAAGGTTGCTAGGAGTATAGAAACAACCAAGTTGGAGAACATCATAAGCAAAATAGATATCGACTTAGCGACCTCAACGATAATCATCGATTTAGACCCTGAAATGCTTGAAGATAAAGGTCTAACTAGGGAGGACGTCATAAAGGCATTAAGTAAGGTTAAAGCACTAAGCGGTAGAGTAAGTACGGATGATGCCGATGTTAATAGGATATATGTTGAGATACCAGTTAATTACGACTTCATCAAGATTCAGAAGCTACGTGATAGGTTATTAAAGCTTAAGTTGAAAGGTATTAAGGGTATCAACAGGGTCATAGTTCAGAGGAGAGGTGATGAGTACGTGTTAATAACGGATGGCACCAACTTAGAGGCCGTATTAAGGGTCGAGGGTGTAGACCCTCGGAGGGTCTTCACTAATAGCATCTATGAGGTGGAGAACGTATTAGGTATTGAGGCGGCTAGGCAAGCACTCATTAATGAAATACGCAACGTCCTTGAGGAACAAGGGCTTGATGTAGATGTAAGGCATGTGATGTTGATAGCCGATATGATGACGATGACAGGCGTCGTCAGACAAATTGGTAGGCATGGAATAGCGGGTGAGAAAGCAAGCGTTCTTGCTAGGGCGTCGTTTGAGGTAACTGTTAAGTATCTATTTGACGCAGCAGCTAGGGGTGAAGTAGATGAGCTTAGGGGTGTTGCTGAGAACGTAATCATAGGTCAGATAGCACCTATAGGAACTAATTTAGTTAGATTAATTATGAATCCTACAATTGCTAAGCGGAGTGAATGATCGAGATGTCCTCAACGGTCTTAGAATTGGAAAATGAAATTAAAAGTTTAGTTAAATCAGGTAAGGTTATATTAGGTCTCAGGAAATCCTTAAAGGCCATTAAGTTAGGCAAAGCTAGGGCGGTGATGGTGGCGAGCAAGATTCCGAAGGAGTTAGATGATGATATACGCTACTACGCTAAATTAGGTAATATTCCAGTGATAACCTACCCGAAAACTAGTGTCGACTTAGGTCTAGTTTGCGGCAAGCCGTTCCCAGTATCAGTCATAGCTATAACTGATTTAAGTGGCTCGAAATTAATTGACATACTTCAGCAGGGCGGTAGCTGATGCCTGAAGTCAAGCTAACATCGGAGGAGTTAAGATATATAGCATTACTTCAGGATCTAACTGGTGTTACAGTACATGACTGCATAGTTAGTGAGGAGAATAATACAGTAATATATATAGTTGCCCCAGGCCAAGCTGGATTAGCTGTTGGTAAAGGCGGTGCTAATGTTAAGAGGTTATCTAAGATATTAGGGAAGAGGATTGAGGTGGTTGAATATGCTGATGACCTTGAGGGCCTAGTTAGAAACCTATTCCTACCGGCTAGGGTCTTAAACACAAGGCTAGTATCAGTGAACGGTAAGAAGGTGCTGTATGTTACCGTGGATCCAAAGGATAAGGGGATAGCCATAGGTAAGGATGGTCGAAACGTCGTCAAGGCTAGGTTGGTATTAAAGAGGTACTACGATATAGATGTGGTTAGCATTGTTTAATAAGTTTTTAAAGTACGGATATAGATCCATAGGGGATAGTTAGAGTGCCTGGTAAGAAAGCACCAAACGGCTTGTATGCAGCTAGGAAGTTAGCGTTAAAGAGGCTTAAGTTTAGATGGAGTCAAAGGGAGTTTAGGGTGAGGATGATGAGAATTAAGGAGAAATACGACCCACTAGAGGGCGCGCCCATGGCTAGGGGCATAGTGCTGGAGAAAGTCGGTGTTGAATCAAGGCAACCCAATTCAGCCCTTAGGAAGTGTGTTAGGGTTCAATTAGTTAAGAACGGTAAGGTGGTAACAGCGTTCGTGCCTTACGATGGTGGTATAACATTCATAGATGAGCATGATGAGGTATTAATAGTGGGCATTGGGGGAACTAGGGGTAAATCCATGGGGGACCTACCCGGCGTTAGGTATAAGGTCGTAGCTGTTAACGGTGTAGCACTAACTGAGTTACTTAAGGGTAAGAAGCAAAAGCCTGTAAGGTAGGTTACACATCATGTCTAGGCAAGCAGTTACATTAACTGCGCCAGTTCAAGTGAGGTTATTTGGTAAGTGGTCTTATGAAGGGGTAGTCATTAGGGATCCAAGCCTTAAGAAGTACATATCACTTAAGCCAGTATACCTACCGCATACTGGGGGGCGTCATGAGCATAGGAGGTTCGGTAAGTCGGAGGTACCTATAGTGGAGAGGTTAATTAATAAGTTAATGAGGCCTGGAAGAAACACTGGTAAGAAGCATCTGGCATATAACATAGTTAAGAGGGCGTTTGAGCTAATTCACCTAAGGACCGGTGAGAACCCCATTCAGGTGCTTATCAGGGCCATAGAAAACTCAGCACCTCGAGAGGAGACTACGAGGATAATGTATGGAGGCATAATATACCATGTGGCAGTGGATGTATCACCTCAAAGAAGGGTAGATATAGCATTAAAGAACATAGTTGACGGTGCCCGTCTAGCATCATTCAGAAACCAGAAATCAATTGAAGAATGTTTAGCTGATGAGCTAATAGCAGCATCAAGTAATGACCCTAAGAGCTATGCAATAGCTCGGAAGGAGGAGACGGAGAGGATAGCATTAAGCTCTAGGTAAAATGCATCGCCGTAATCCTATTAATGAAATCGCTAGAGCTGCGACGTGATTATAAGTTACGGTAGGTGTGAAACGCGGCTAACTGGATTTGAAGAAAGCATTTATGTGGTTAATGCTAGTATATTAGGAGTAGTTGATGGGCGAGTTAAGATTCATAGTTAAGATGGATGGTAAGGGTAGGGTTACTATCCCTCAAGTAATTAGGGAGCATTTAGGCATATATCCGGGGGCTTACTTCGAATTGGTGGTAAATGGTGGTACAAGGAATATAGTGCTGAAGCCCATGATTAAGAACTTGATTGAGGGGTTATTAGTTGAGGTCGTGGTTAGGGTTAAGGAGGTTAATGATTTAACCACCTTAATTATTAGATGCCTTAATGAGGGATACGAGGTAATAAGGCTTAACTGCATCCATGACGAAGCATATGAATGCACTTTAAATTTACACACGGTCGATGAGGAGGGGCTCAATAAATTAAGGCATCTGCTAGCTGGGTGCGAGCTAGTCAATATGAGGTCCATCACATAAGCCATTAATCTAACATATAAGCGTGTGATGAAGATTTATAAAGGGCTGGCCTAGAAGATAAGTATGGTATTGTTATGTCCGCCGAATTTGATTATAAGAAGTACCTTGACTCGATTCCAGAACCGCCACGATTTACCGCTAAGTGGATATGGACAGTAGCTGGTCCGGGAGCAATATTAGCCTCATTAACTATAGGTAGTGGGGAATTGGTCTGGACGCCCAGGGCTGCTGTTGCATTCGGTTATGTTATGGTTTGGGCATTCCTATATGGAGTTTGGATTAAGGGTATTATCCAGTGGTTGGCTAATAGGTGGCACACGCTTACAGGTATACCTACATCGATAGCAGTAGGGAAGGTTATCGGTAGGTGGTTTAATGTGTTTATGGCCGCGACGATCCTAGCCGTCATGCCTATGTGGTGGACCATTTTAAGCTCATTAAGTGCCCAGGTAATTTGGGTAGCTACTGGCAGGTCTGCGCCACTAATTTACTTCTGGGTACCCGTAGTTGTAGCCACTACGTTACTAGCAATATTTGCTGCTAGGCTAGGCAGGGCGTATAAGGCGTTGGAGAAGATAAGCTTGGCAGTTCTATGGACTATGTTTCTAGGCTTCTGGGCAGCGGTTTTGCTGGCGACAAGGCCTGACTGGGGCGCATTCTTCGGCAACCTCTTAATACCTAGGCCTATACCACCTTACGAGGACTGGATAAAGACCGCGGCGCCAGATATCTGGTCTTTAACGCCACTTATGTTATTAGGTACCGCCTTAGGTTCTTTAGGAGGAGGCATTCAGGACTACGTAGGCTATCAGGCGATGTTGAAGGAGAAGGGTTGGGGGTTCCTTCAATACTCTGATGAGATGGTTAAGAAGGTTCATGAGAAGGGCTTAGCTAAACTTCAAATACCTGATGACCCGCAGTCTCATGGGAAGCTTAAGGGCTGGTTAATGCCTGCCGCCTTCGACTGCAGTCTATCATTCTTCATGGTGTTCATCACCACTGTTCCAGCAGTAATACTCAGTATTGAGGTTCTAAGACCGAGGCATCTAGCACCGTCAGGGCTTAAACTAGCTGAGGCTCAGGTAGCTTGGCTTACTGCGACGTTAGGTCCTTGGGCGGGAATCATATGGTGGTTGGGATCCTTCTTCGCGTTCTGGGGTACTTATTACGGGTTGCATGAGGTATACACGTGGACGATCTACGACATGTTGAGGGGCACATTTAAACGTCTTGCAGATCTGACACCTAACAAGGTCAGGCTATACCTATGGCCATACTTAATAATTCTGGGGTCCATATTCTTCCTAACAAACTTCTCACTACCAATATTATCGGCGTTCGCATCAGCGGCAACGCACTTATTCGCGCTGGCATTATGGGGCATAGCTCTACTATACCTAAATCTTAAGTACCTACCAAAGGCCTATAGGCCTCATATAATCATAGTAATACTAGCAATAGTAGGGATATGCGTGTACCTGCCATACGGGTTAATCCAGCTAATCCAGGTATTTGTACCAACATTCACGATATAGAGAGTAAACGGTATAGGGGATAAAGCACAACACTTATTTTTTAATTTAACTTAACGTCTAGTTCGCCTGATGATATCAAAGATTCCTTCAACCGATTTACTTGGAATAAAACTTTATGCGATTCGAATCGACGCTTTCATCCCCCTTAAGGTCGTCAGGTAGCATTTACAGGGGGAAGGAACCAACTCCTCCCCGCCCTAAAGGTCGAGGCTTTCGGTCGTAAATGAAGGGATGAGGAAGAATGATTAGAAGCACTCATAGGCGGCTACAAGTACCCGTCCGCATTTCTCCTCCCATGATAGTTTTAGATAGTCTTCAATACTCTTAATTCCATGGAAGGAGTTAGCCCTCGGTGCGGGCTCACCAGCTTCACCCACACATCATGGGGCCCTGTCGAGCCCGGCGCCACAGTACCCCACCTGAGGAAGGATACTTCGGTTCTATGTTCACGGCTACAACGACGTCTCTCTAGGAGCCTGCTGCTAATATAGGCGATTCTTAAGGTAACATTCTTCACACTAATTCTCTTAAGCCTCCTTCGCCGTAATGCGGGTCGCGAGGAGCCTGAAGCCACTTATCCTAGAACCCGTGGGCGGGTCTATGCTTGAGGAATACGCTTAGAACCTCTACTACATACAAGGACTTCTCGCCCAGAACCCTAACTAGCGTTGCAACGCCCCACTAGTGTATCCTGTGCCTAAGGTTGCTTTCCTTAGCCTCACTAGCAAGCTTCTTCTTGCCTCTGTAGACGTTTCCGACAACTGCGACTGTGCTGTGCGTCAACTCCTCGATAAACTTGGCGGCCTTGTAGATAACGTCCTCCCCGCGGGCCTTCTAAGAGGATTTTCACGCTCCTATCCCTAGTCAACTCACTCTCGGCCATCCTCGCACCCCTCTTAGAGTACGCCATCACAATCCTACCTAGGTTCATCTCAACCCCGTGGACCTCACTAAGCCTACCCTCCTTAAACAACGCCACAATCGCATCGTCCTCGTCGACGTCTACGGGGGTTTAGGTTTAATGGAGTTTTATAGTGATATGTCATCCCATCACCTTCCTTCCCCACATTCCACTCGGGTTTTCATCTGGCTTAGGGAGCTTAGGCGGCCCAGAGCGCTACATCCACTGCATACTCAACCCCACCTGCGTTGAGGGCATTTACGGCCTTCGCCCCATAGCCTGGGGAATTACGGCAGCCATCACAGACCCATAGAAGTCCAAAACAGCTTCATGAGGCGACCACGTTGCCAGGCTTATGCGACACTTCAATCCCCTTTTTGAAAGAGGAGTAGTATAGTCATCAATAAATCGCTTGGAGTCCACCCAAATTTCAATAGTTAAATCGAAAGTAGCGCCGGGGGCGGGATTCGAACCCGCGCGGGCGAGAGCCCACTGGCTCTCAAGGCCAGCCCCTTAGACCGCTCGGGCACCCCGGCAGCTCTGCCTAATTATTACTTAAGTCTATGTGGTTATAAGTATTGTTAAAACTGAAAGCCTCGACCTTTAGGGCGGGGAGGAGGTCAGCTCTAGCTTTTGCTTGAGAGCAGCCTTTAATTCATATTATTTCCAATGTTCATCACGGTTCCCTAAGAATTTCGAAATCGCGGAAACCTGAGGTTCTTAAGGTTTATAAGTTTCGTTGAAGGAGTGATATGGGCTGGATGCATAGCATTAGCATAACCAGGAGCCATAGCAACAGTTTATGGAAACAGTTCTTGTTTCAGGTTTAAAATCACGTTATGTATTTAATTTGTAGTAGGGGTGTGTGGTTATTACATCAGGTGATGGAAGCCCTGATAAACAGGTGATGCCTCAGCAGAAGGTTAAGAGAGAGGTAGTGCTTAGGGTCGCTGAGGCTAAGCAGAGGGATGCCGCTAGGGGGAAGGTTAGAGTGGATCTAAGCATTATGAAGGAATTAGAGGTAGAGGCCGGTGACGTAGTTGAGATCGTTGGTAGAAGATCTACGGTGGCTGTTGTATGGCCTAGTTATCCTGAGGATGAGGGTAAGGGAATTATAAGGATGGATGGCATAATAAGGAGGAATGCAGGTGTAAGCATAGGTGATAAAGTGGTTATTAGGAAGGCTGACGTTAGGGATGCATCGCTGGTGAAATTAGCTATAGCCTCAAATACTTACTCTGTGGCTGTGGATAACAACTTCACTAACTATGTGCTGAAGAAGTTGATTGATTATCCGTTAGTGGAGGGCGATAGCGTTTTAATACCAATACTTGGACAATCAATACCCTTCTCAGTAATTCAGACTAAGCCTTCAGGGCCAGTGGTAATTAGGGAGAGCACTAAGTTAATAATAGTTGATAAACCGGCTGAATTCGCTAAAGTACCTAAAGTTACATATGAAGACATAGGCGGGATGAGGAACGTTATAGAGAGGGTGCGTGAGTTAGTTGAATTACCACTTAAGTACCCAGAATTATTTAGGAAGCTAGGCATAGAGCCTCCTAAGGGAGTCCTGCTCTACGGTCCTCCCGGCTGCGGTAAGACGTTACTAGCTAAGGCTGTGGCTAATGAAATAGATGCCTACTTCATAGCTATTAACGGTCCTGAAATCATGAGTAAGTTCTACGGTGAGAGCGAGGCCAGGTTGAGGGAGATATTTGAGGAGGCTAAGAAACACTCACCTTCAGTCATATTCATCGATGAGATAGACGCTATAGCTCCTAGGAGGGATGAAGTTATCGGTGAGGTTGAGAGGAGGGTTGTAGCTCAGCTACTGGCGTTAATGGATGGACTTGAGAGTAGGGGTGAGGTAGTAGTTATAGGTGCTACTAATAGACCCCACGCGATAGATCCAGCCCTAAGGAGGCCTGGTAGATTCGATAGGGAGATTGAAATACCGTTACCAGATAAGCAAGGCAGGCTTGAGATACTTCAAATACATACTAGGAACATGCCTTTAGCCGAGGACGTAGATCTGGCTAAGGTGGCGGAGATGACGCATGGATATACAGGAGCTGATTTAGCAGCTCTGGCTAAGGAGGCAGCCCTTAACGCATTAAGAAGGTATTTACCTAAGATAGACCTATCTAGGAATGAGATACCCACGGAACTCCTTGACTCTATGGAGGTGCGTATGGAGGACTTCATAAGCGCGCTAAATGAGATAGTACCTAGCGGCCTTAGGGAGATATACATCGAGGTTCCTGAGGTTAGGTGGTCTGATATAGGTGGCTTGGATGACGTTAAGCAGCAGTTAAAGGAAGTAGTTGAATGGCCACTCAAGTACCCAGAGAGTTATGCGAGGTTAGGCATAGAGCCTCCTAAGGGAGTCCTGCTCTACGGTCCTCCCGGCTGCGGTAAGACGTTACTAGCTAAGGCTGTGGCTACTGAGTCCGGCGCTAACTTCATAGCCATTAAGGGCCCTGAAATACTTAGCAAGTGGGTTGGTGAGTCGGAGAGAGCGATAAGGGAAATATTTAGGAAGGCCAGGATATATGCACCTTCAGTAGTATTCTTCGATGAGATAGATGCTATAGCTCCCATTAGGGGATTATATGATGACACACATGTTACCGAAAGGGTAGTAAGTCAGATACTTACCGAGTTAGATAGCATTGAGAAGTTAAGGAATGTGGTTGTTATTGCAGCCACTAATAGACCTGATTTAATAGATCCTGCTTTACTCAGGCCCGGCAGGTTTGATAGGATCATCTACGTACCCCCGCCAGATAGGAGGGCTAGGTTGGATATCCTTAGGGTGCATACGAGGAAGGTTCCCTTAGCAGGTGATGTAGATTTAGAGAAGATAGCTGAGTTAACTGAGGGGTACTCAGGAGCAGATCTAGAAGCACTAGTGAGGGAAGCAGCTCTATTAGCACTGAGGGAGGACATAAACGCAACAGTAGTATCTTTAAGGCACTTCACTATGGCGTTAAGTAATATAAAGCCCTCACTTACTCAGCAATTAATTAAATTCTACGAGGATTGGATTACTAAGATGAGGCAGAGACTTCCAAGACATCATATAGCTCCCATATAACTTACTTCAATGCATTAAAACTAATATAGAAGATTTATAATATTGCTACACAAATAGGAGTTGGTTGATTTACTCTAACTGTAATGCATTTAGCTAAGGTTAGGTGATGATATGAGTCTACGTAGTCCGCCATTGTCCCTAATAGTTGGAGAGGTACTGGAGGCGTTGAATAATAATGGAGGTACCATGAAGGATAGAGATCTCTATGAGATCCTTAGAAGGAGGTACGATATGACTTACTCGGATTTCCTTAAGTATTTAATGATATTAGAGATTAGAGGGTTTGTAACGGTATCTATGCCGAAGGAGGATATCAGGGTAATCTCGATAATTAAACGTAGATAGTAGCATTGTAACTCATGGACTGGGAAAGAATGGGAAAGTTAATAAAATTCTACTCCATATTAATTGTTGAGGTAGGATGGTAGCGTATATTAAGGTCTTTAACAACCTAAGTGAGTTACTGAAGTCGCTGGAGGAGGACATATCTGAGGTTAAAAAGTACCTTGGTGAATTATTAAGAGCCATTGAGGATCTACGTGTTAAGGCGGAGAATGAGAAAACATTGAGTGAGTTCCTGATGAAGCTAGGAGTTAACAACGTTAGGAAACAGAGTATAGTTAATTTAAAGAGCTTAAGGATAGTTATAAATCCTAGCGCTGCTGATGAGTTAGCATCGTTAGAGTCATTTGCCGAGTATGTCAGCCGTAAATTAACTACTTTGCAGAACATTAAGAAGGAGCTAGAGCTTCTCTCGGGAGTCAATATTGAAGCTAGAATAGAAGTTATATACGTTGATGGCATTCCTAAGGAAATATATATAAAATACTAGAATAGCTCCTGTGAGAGTCTTTCGATGATCTTACCTCTCAACTTAATTAAGGCCGCGATACTCGATATGATTACCACCACTACTATTATTAGTGGTAAGTTCCTTATTAGTATGGTTAGAGGTGTTGGAGTCAATACAACTTTTTCCGTGATAGATGTGATCAACTCTATTGATGACGAGTAGTCGTAAAACCCTCCATATCTAACTATAAGTTTATATGAACCGTAATAAAGCGACATTACAAACTTTCCATCGCTTCCAGTAACCCCCTTACCTACAGTAGATCCTGTAACTGTATCTATTAGAGTCACCTCAGCTCCCATCAATGGTGAATCCTTATCATCTCTTACAAGCACCGCTAATGTATAATACTTCCTGCTCATTAATACTTCCACAGATCTACTACCCCGTAAATCAATAATTACTTCAGAATCCATGTAGATTTGAGCATATGGTGGTTGAGGCTTAACTTTAATTAAATAATTACCATACGGTAGTAGTACTGTGGCTGAGTATTTAACACCTCTACTTACTAAGGTTCCATTGGCTTCGACGTCGAGTAAGCCAATTACGGGTCCTGAAGTTACATCAAATATGGTTATATTCAACTCATAGTACCTCCTATTAAGGGTTAATTCTATGACTGCATTACTAGTTAGATTGACCAGGCTTTCAAGACCCTCATAGGCTCCTTCAAAACCAACTTCAGGTAGCACTCTAATTATGTACGCTCCGTAAGGGAGGTTCATGCTAAATGACGGAGTCCCCCTATCTATGTTGTATAGTGTATTATTAATAATTAGTTTTAGAGGAACGATGGGTACCCTAGATATCGGGTCGTAGAACACGATGGTTAGTAGGTATTTAACTCTATCTAGGTATGCAGTTAAATGCGAGTCCTTCATTAAGTTAAGTATTAAGTCACTAGCTAAGTATACGGAGTCATATGGAGGTCTAGGCCTAATGCCAATTATATAGGCTCCGTACGGTAATGTGAGATTAAACGTGCTATTAACACTAGTTAAGATTCTCGACCCATTGATATATATATCAAATAAACCTGTAGCCGAATCCTTAGTAAGCACATCAATTAATGTAAAGCTAGCAGCGTAATTCCTCCTAGGCACCTCTACACCAATAGTGGAATCGGTGATCACTTTAATGTATGCAGATACGCTTGAGTACTTACCGCTCAGTTCGGAAGGTACTAATACATTAACTACGTGTTCACCTGCCTTTAACGTCATTGTTAATGAACCCCTAATGCTCTTTACTTCCCCGGCAATAGCTATTACGACTTCATCGTTGATCAATTCCTTACTTACCGAGTCAATAATGTTTATGGTCACATTATAGCTCTTTCTGCTTAATGTTATGTTGAGTGTTAGATCTTTATCTAGGGCTAATGTCATTTTAAGTGGCTCATAGAAGTAAGCGTAATTGCGTTGCGGTTTAATTAATATAGAGTAATTACCACGTAGTAACTTGGTACTTAAGTAATTTGATGAGTAATTGCTTGCTAGCAGTACATCGTTAACGTATATGTCAAGAGGTACCTGTGGACCTCCTTCGATTTCATCGTTAATAAATAAATTAAGCTCGTATTCGGTGTAATTAAGTACAACCTCATATGTAATATGGGGTACTTTAGGAGGTACATAAATAGTCAAATTCGCTGGATTTAGGTACCCTATTTGCGGATAAATGCTAACTAAGTACTCACCAGGGAATGCATTGCCTAGGACTACGCTACCTGAGCCATCAGTTGTAAATTCTCTACATATGTTGCCATACTTGAGAACCACTTTGGCGTTGGGTAATACAACACGCTCTGGCGTTAGCACTGTTATGGCCATTGATGGTAATTTAACCTTACTTAAATCTATTGGTTGCGGTCCGTGAGCATCTAGATATTTGTTTAAGTCCTTGATAATTACCAACCTATTGCCGCCGCCTATAGCTATTAAGGACAGATCCGGAAGTGAGTCAGCATGTCTAGCTCCAGGTATATTGAAGGTTAATAAACTATTTAACCTAAGTATTGGCGTTTGGACAGGCTCTAATGAGATCACTTGAAGACCTCCAGTAGTGTAAAGCATGTAGTATGACTTCCCCTTAATAAACGATAGTTTAAGGTTTAATGGGGTACCTAATGATACGTACTCCTGCTCGAACCAGTGTTGATTACTTAAACTATCCCTGCACCTATATACCTTGATTCTTCCATCACTTAATGCTACTATAAGGTATGTAGCGTTAGCATCTGTTTCAATGAACTTCACATCACCGCTTCCATAGCCTAGGTAGTCATATAGCAGGACGTCAGCTAATACATAGTCATCATACATGTAGGTAAGGTTTAAGTAATTGGAATGCTTTGTAATAATTAAGTATGGATCCCTTAGCACGCCCCTTTCCCTAAGCCTAAGATTGATGGGTTTTAGGATATATAACGGGGTCCCCCTATAATTAGGTATGAATAGCTCGGCACTAACATTATATTTAATAGGGGCCTCACTGAAGTCGAATACCTTAATGAACATTGGCATACCTACTAACGCCTTCTTAATGTTTGGCGGGTAATATAAGGTGATGTTAATAAACCTCAGCTCAGGGCTTAGAACACCTGATAGATCTATAGAACTTCTGTACGAATTACCGTAGACATCATATGCGATCACATCTACTAAGTACCCTATTGGCGCTAAAACCTCACCTTCCCCACGCTCATTTAAATTAATATCGTAAGTAAATACTATGGATCCTGTTGACGTATTACGGATGCGTATTTCTAAGTACGCATTACTGGCTGGGAGTAGAGTACCATTATACATGTATGTGGCATTAATTACTAATGTGGCCATTAATCCAGTATAGGACACGAATACATGTGATGGGTCGTAGTAGTAACCCTCATTAGTGATGATCTTAGCGGGTGCAACAACGTAAGGCGTAATTCCCTCAACAGCGTATGTGAAGTTACCTACTAAAGGGCCTAACCTGAGAACGCTCTTCGTATTTATATCAAATACGTATAGATAACGTTCAGATGGTAGATTAGCATTAATGCTTAAAGCCAGCAACTTAGTTGTTGCAGGCGTTCTAAGTAAGTATAGGCTACGTACGACGTAATCAGCCCCCTGAATATAATGTAGCTTCTCATATAGCCTACCATTGAATATCGAAAATACTACTATTTCCCCTAAATCAGTACCTACTGCTAAGTAGTTCACTGGGTAGCCATCGACTGCGTAGGACATTAAATTACCTGTCAGAGGGTATGTGAATATCGTTTGCGGGCCTGCAAGTGGATCAGAGATATTAATAAATTGAACTACAGAGGTGCCTCCTAAGTTACCTAATATAGCTACTAAGTCGCTGGATAACACAACCACGTTATCTATAGACGTATTTAAGCTAAATTCGTAAGCATATACAGGGTAATCATTAATTGAAGCGCTAAATATGCTACCAGATGGTGTATCATAGATGGTGATGATGAGGATAAATATAATCAACATGCTTGGATATCTACTGAAAAGCTTCAATATTCTAAGCACCTAGCATATTTACTCTCAAACAACAAATATAAAGCTATTTACCATAGCATTAAAGGATAATTTAATAAATCCGGTAAATCCGAGAATTATAGGTATTGTAGTGAGCATTATAAAGAAGCTACTTAAGAGGGGAAAGGAGGTAAGCGCGATTGGTAGTGAAGCCATTGAGGAGGCTAAGGAACTTCCGGCGATGATGAGGTCTAGGAAGTACTTGAGGCCTGAGTATAAAGTTATAGATACGTATCCATTAACGGATCCATGGGTTTATGCTGTAATCACCGAGAACACTAGCACGGGGGAGATAATCTATAACGTTGAGGAGGTAGGATTGAATGGGCATGAATTAAAGGTATTTAAGGATATAATTGATTACCTAACATGGGAGTTAGAGCCTCCTAAGGGAAGCGTGGATGTGCGTGAGTACTTTCAGGAGCATGCTAAGAATGTTATAAGGTTATTTCAAATCAAATTAGGTAGGACTCCAGTCCTCTCGTGGTCGAAGATATCCTACTACGTTGAGAGGGAGATACTTGGATACGGTTTTTTAGATCCCTTATTTAGGGATCCAAATATCGAGGACATCTCATGTAATGGTCCAGCCAAGCCGATATATGTATGGCACAGGAAGTACGAATCGATACCAACAAACCTCCTATTTCCTAATGACGATGAATTAAATAAGTACATACTTAAGTTAGCACATATGGCGGGTAAACACATCTCAATAGCTTACCCAATACTTGATGCTATACTGCCCGGCGGTCATAGAGTTGCAGCCACTTTCGAGAAGGAGGTGTCCACAAGCGGATCTACGTTTACCATTAGAAAGTTTAGGGAAGATCCGATAACTATCGTAGATATGATTGACTTCGGAACAGTATCCTCAGAGTTAGCGGCATATTTCTGGTTACTTATGGATTATAAATTGACTACGTTAATTCTAGGTGTTGCGGGAGCAGGTAAAACGACTACGTTAAATGCTTTAGCATGTCTTTTAAGGCCTACGTATAAGATAGTAAGTGTTGAAGATACGCCTGAACTTAGACTACCTCAAGATAATTGGGTTCAATTGGTTTCTAGACCATCGCATATATCTGGCGGCGGTCCTGGCAAGATAGATCTCTTCGAATTAGTCAAGGTATCGCTTAGATATAGACCCGACGTCTTAATAGTTGGTGAAGTCAGGGGTGAGGAGGCATACGTATTATTCCAGGCGATAGCTACTGGGCATAGCGGTTTGACAACTCTTCACGCCGAAAATATAGATGCAGCGGTCAAAAGGCTCACCTCACCGCCCATGAATATACCCCACTCATACATACCATTAATTAATGTGGCAATGGTTATTAAGAGGGTTACTAGGATTGACGAATCCGGTAGGTTAAGACCTGCAAGAAGGATAACCAATGTATGGGAAATCGAAGATTATGGTAAATATTTAGAGATATGTAGATGGGATCCTGTAAGGGATAAATTTGAAGTTAGATTAAGTAGTTCCTTAGTGCTTAAGAGAATTGCTGAGGTTAGCGGTAAAACATTTAATGAATTAATAGATGATTTAGGTCTCAGGAAATTGGTTCTTGAGTGGTTGGTTGTTAATAAGATTAGATCGTATAGAAGTTTAGCTAAGTATATAAATAAGTACTATGTAAACCGCGAGGAATTATTAGAAAGTATTAAGGTCAAGAAGCATGAGTAAGGAATCACAGAGGATCCCTATATCGATGTATATAGATGTTGCTGCACTAACCATCTTCGAGGGCATAGGTAAGTCGTTAGTTAAGACCTTCGAGCTAGAGAGGTCTCTGAGGTTAGCAGGACTTTATATACATCCTGTTAGATATGCATGTAGGATATTACTATATACTGTGGTATCCGCATTCATATCGGCAACAGCATCCGTATTATTACTGCTTACAACAGCACCTCCTCTATTAATCGGTGCTGTTTACCTCTCAGTTATGGTTCTAGCGCCTATATCAACATTCGCATTCGGGTTATCTTACCCTTCTTTAATTGCATCGCTTAGGAGACTGTATGTGGATTCCGAATTACCATTTTTTATTACATACCTAGCTACCATGGTTAGAGGCGGTGTTAGTACTGAAGTGGCTATATCTAGGGTTGCTAATCTAAGGGTATTTAGATACATAAGCGGTGAGGCAGGAAGGATTGTTAGGCAGATTAAGGTCTTTGGTGATGATTCGATAACTGCTATTACAAAGGTTGCTCACGATAGTCCAAGTACTAAGTTTAGAGACTTTATGCTTGGCTATGTGGCTACCTTAAGAGCTGGTGGTGATGTAATTCACTACCTGGAAACTAAGGCTAGGGAGGCACTAGTTAATAGGATCTCAGAGATACGTTCGATGGTTGAGAGATTAGCTATTTATTTAGAGCTTTATGTGATATTAGGTGTCATCGTCTCTTTAACAGTATTTACGTTCTTCGCAACAAGCGGAGCTATTACAGCTATTGGAGGTCCTAGATTAAAGGGTGCTGGCTTAGATCCGCGGATTCCTTTATTGTATAATACACTTATACTCCCTGGATTAGGCTTTATCACGTTATTTTTAATTCATCTATCACAACCTAAGACATCATTTCCACATAGACTGCCTTACTTAATGTTATTGTTTTCAGCCCCTATAGCTATTCCTTCAGCGTTAGCAGTAATAATTGTGGGCGATTCATGGAGTATATTTGAGGGCATTGTAAAGATGCGTAATGTACCAGTGATGATATTATCTATAACCATAATGTTAATAGTGCTTTCAGTACCTCCGTGGGCTACATATTCATTCGAGAGGAGGGGAACTAAGGGATTAATTAGGGCGTTGGCCAACTTCATGAGGGACTTAAGTGAGACCATGAAATCAGGTCTAAGCCCTGAAAAATGCTTTATAACGCTTTCGATTAGATCCTACGGCAACTTAACTGGTATTGTTAGGAGGATAGCAACAGCAATAGCCATAGGAATGAGTTTGGATAGAGCGTTACTTGGAGCCGTGGGTAGGGTTAAGGAATGGTTCCTCGCCGTAATCTTCAGGTTTTTAGTGGATTCCTTATCAGTTGGTGGGGGATCCCCTGAAGTCGTTGATGCTTTAGCTAACTTTACACAGGGACTTAGCGAGTCTGAGGAGGAATTAAGAAGAAGCTTAAGATTGTATATGACGCTACCTTACTTTGGAGCTGTGTTAGTGGCCGTATCACCTATACTTATCATATGGCAGTTGATAGCGGCATCACCTAGCCCCCCGGAGCCGGATGCGATAGCTCCATTGACTGCAATGCTTTCCTTAGGAGCTATAATTAACTCGTATGTGATGGGTTTAATAGCAGGCAAGATAGGTAGCTTAACAGTGGCTGCAGGATTTAAGCACTCAGTAATTATGACAATAATGACGGCGGTAGCTATAATTATGGCGTTAGTAATGTTTAAGATGCTTTAAATATTTTAATATTAACTACCATAGTTATCCTCAGGTATATACATGGATATGCCCGGAGAACTAATTAATTTGATTAGCATCATCAGATCACATAATAGATGGAGAGGGCTTGAATGCATTAACTTAATTGCTTCCGAAAATGTCATGTCCCCCCTAGCTAAGTCCGCGTACTTAAGTGATATGATGCATAGATATGCCGAGGGTAGGCCTGGTAAGAGGTTCTATCAAGGCACTAAATACGTTGATGAAGTTGAGTTGATGGTTTCCAAGATATTTAGCGATCTACTTAACGTTAAGTATATCGAGCCTAGAGCGATTAGCGGCACCATCGCTAATGCAACTGTATTTAGGGTCCTAAGCAATCCAGGTGATAGGGCTTTGGTGGCCCCGGTTCAGGCAGGCGCTCACGTATCGCATACGAAGTTCGGTACCCTAGGTGCTTTAGGCGTAGAGCACATCGAACTGCCTTTCGATAAGGATAGTTGGAATATTGATGTAGATGCAGCAATTAAATTAATTAGGAGTATTAGGCCAAAGCTCGTGACTTTAGGCGCTTCAGTATACCTATTCCCGCATCCAACCAAGGAAATAGCTGAGGTTGCTCATGAAGTGGGTGCATACGTAGTACACGATGTTGCACATGTGCTTGGTTTAATAGTTGGTAGGAGGTGGCCTAACCCTATCCATGAAGGTGCCGACGTAGCTACAGCATCAACTCATAAGACCTTCCCAGGCCCTCAGGGCGGCCTAATATTCACAGATAATGAGATGCTATATAAGTCTATAGCTAGGGTCATATTCCCATGGTTCGTAAGTAATCACCATCTACATAGGCTTCCCGCAACAGCTGTAACAGCCATTGAGATGAAGTACTTTGGTGAGGCATATGCTGATCAGGTGGTGAGGAATGCTAGAGCATTTGCTGAGGCACTAGCTAGTGAGGGATTTAAGGTAGTTGCCGAGTCTTTGGGATATACGAAGTCGCACACATTGGTTATCGACGTCAGGAACTTGGGTGGTGGGGCTAAGGCAGCAAAGCTCCTTGAGGAAGCTAATATAATAGTTAATAAGAACCTCCTTCCATGGGATCCGCCTGAATCTGTTAGGGATCCAAGCGGTATTAGATTAGGTACCCAGGAAATGACTAGATATGGCATGCTTGAATCTGATTTTAAGGAAGTAGCTAGATTTATGAGGAAGGTGCTGATAGACGGTAGGGATCCATCTAAAGTCAGGGAGGAAGTTATTGAATTTAGGAAGAGGTTCCTAGAGGTTAGGTACACATTTAAGGTAGATATTAATTCATTAAGCGATATCAAACTACCGCTCATCTATTAATTTAAGCTTTAGAGCATAGTAATTTAGATGAAGATCTAGTGAGAGGGTTAGGCATGCCTTGGAGCATATTAGAGGCCTTGAGAAAGGATCCTGAAATACTTAAGGACGCGCTTAGGAAGAGGTATCAGGACGCATCAATAGTTGATAGGGCTGTGGAACTGGATCGTGAATGGAGGAGGCTACTTAATGAGGTCAATAACCTGAGGCATAAGCATAACTTAATTAGCCAGCAGATACCTAAGTTGCCTCCCGATGAACGTAAGGCCAAAGTCGAGGAGGCCAGGGAATTGCTTAAGACTATAGAGGATTATGAGAAGAAATTAGAGGAAATTGAGGCTGCAAGGGATGAAGTGCTTAGGTCGCTGCCTAATTTAGTTCACCCAACGGTTCCAGTAGGCCCGGACGAGAGCTACAACGTGCCCATAAGGGCTTCGGGTAGGGCTAAGGTCTATAGGGAATTCCTAGATAACTTTCTCGCATTAACTGAGGGTTCCGGGCTTAAGATGGATTACGAGGTAATTGATTGGAAGCCTATAGGCCATGCAGATATGTTGGAGAACGTTCTTAAGTTAGGTAATACTCTGAAGGCCTCTGAAGTGGCTTCATCAAGGTTTTACTACCTCTTCGATGACTTAGTATGGCTTGATATGGCGCTCTTACTTTACGCCATTGATTACCTAACCAGTAAAGGATTTAAGTTGGTGCTACCTCCATACATGCTTAGGCACCAATTCATGTTGGGCGTGATCGACTTAAGTACCTTTAAGGATGCCATATATAAGATTGAGGGGGAAGACCTATATTTGATAGCTACCGCAGAGCACGCGTTGGCAGCCCTCCATGCTGGTGACGAACTACCTGATGATGAATTACCACTACTCTATGTGGGCGTTAGTCCGTGTTTTAGGAGGGAGGCCGGCGCGGGTAGTAGGGATATTAAAGGCATATTCAGAGTACATCAATTCCATAAAGTAGAACAGTTCGCGTATGCCTTGCCTGAGCAGAGTTGGGATGTATTTGAGATGCTAATAAGCAATGCCGAGGAATTATATAGAGGTCTAGGGCTTCCATATAGGGTGGTCAATGTAGCCTCAGGTGAGTTAGGTGCCCCGGCAGCTAAGAAGTATGATTTAGAGGTATGGTACCCGGCTCAGGGTAAGTTTAGGGAGTTAGTAAGCTGTAGTAACTGTACTGACTGGCAGTCATATAGGCTTCGTATTAGGTACTTAAGGCGTAAGGGGATGATTAGGGATTACGTACATACGCTGAATTCCACGGCGATAGCTAGCACCAGAACCATAACAGCTATACTTGAAAATAATCAAACGCCTGAGGGCATTATTGAGGTACCTAAGGTACTTAGAAATTATTTAGAGTCCTTTAGTAGGGCACCTAAGGATTATATATACCCAGCTAGGAAGAACTCCTAATAGGGCTGACCTCCCTCCTCCCCGCCCTGAAGGGCGAGGCCTTCAGATATAAGCTGAGGGATGCAAAGGCGTTCTGGTTTAGAGAAGCGATGGCTAGGGCGTTCCCAAGAGACAGGGCGTGAAGCATTATCGGCATGAGGATACACGAAATGCTTGAGTACGCGTACCACCACGGGGTTTCAGTAATAGCCTTGGAAAAACCCGAGGTAATCGGCTACCTCAGGTATTACTGGGTGAAGAACGGGGAGAGGAGGCATGAAAACTACAACTGGAAGGTAAGCATCTTCAGGAGCTCCGCCTTAAGCAAAATAAAGCGGTATGGGGAAAGGGGTGAGTGCATACTCGTCTCTCGCTAAGCTCCTTAAGGCTTGCGATGATATCTGCATCATCTACCCTAACTACCTTCATAAGCCTCTCGCCTTCAATGATGTCTGGTGGTCGATCACTCCTCATTAAGAACTCCTGTCCTTTAGGACGGGGGCCGTCGGCTTCTACCTCTTAATCATACCTAGGAAGTACTCGTAGACCTTCCTATCACCTGAGATCTCGGGGTGGAAGGCTAAGCTAAGCATGTTATCTTGCCGAGCTGCTACTCCAATCCTGCCTAGGGTTGGGTGGTCTAGGTAACCTATCAACCTCGTCGCCCCCCAGGCTTCCACGATAGCTGGAGCTCTAATGAAGACCCCGCTAACCTCTCCTATGCCCTCAACATTCACTCTAGCTATGAACGAGTTCTTCTGTCTACCGAAAGCGTTCCTAACAACCCCCATATCCATTAATCCTAGCGTGTACTGCCCCGTCTCACCTACAACCCTGTCAACCACCTTCCTAGCTAGTAGTATGGCGCCAGCGCATGTGCCCATTATTGGTGTTCCAGATCTAGCGAGCTCCCTTATGGGTTCGCCGAGGCCTCTAACCTCTATCAGGTTACCTATTGTAGTGGATTCACCTCCAGGTATTATGATGGCATCGACATCCCTCAGGTCATCCTGTTTCTTAACATATACGGTTTCAACCCCTAACTCCCTCAGCAACTCCGAGTGCTCTAGGAAATCACCTTGGAGTGCTAGGATACCTACCTTCAATCTACTCGCCCCTCACCTGCATTAACTGTTCTGGTTTCAAAGCCCTTATATCAATCCCCATCATAGCCTGCTTCTCTGCTACCATCTTCTGTGCTTCAACCACAACCTCCGGGTCGTCGTAGAACGCTGTAGCTAGAACTATAGCTTTAGCTCTAGCCTCAGGATCACCGCTCTTGAATATACCTGAGCCTACGAAGACGCCATCCGCACCGAGCCACATCATGAGAGCCGCGTCAGCGGGGGTAGCTATACCTCCAGCTGCGAAGTTAACAACTGGGAGTCTACCAAGCCTAGCTGTTAGTAGGGCTAGCTCGTAGGAGACGCTATTCTCCTTCGAGTAAGCCCATATAGCTTCGTAGTCCCCTCCCAGGTAGTAGCCTCTAAGCATAGCTATATCCCTATTCACGAGCTTCATGTGCCTAACGGCCTCAGCAACATTCCCAGTCCCGGGTTCGCCTTTGGTCCTAATCATAGATGCACCTTCATAGATCCTCCTTAAAGCCTCCTGCAGGTTACGAGCTCCGTTAACAAATGGTGTTTTGAAAGCCCACTTATTTATGTGTGCCTTCTCATCGACTGGTGTTAAAACCTCGCTTTCATCTATTAAATCAACACCTATTTCCTCTAGTAGCCTTGCCTCCTCAACATGACCAATCCTACACTTAGCCGATACAGGGATCGTTATGGCGTTCATAACAGATTCTATCACCTTGAGATCAGCCGTCCTAGCAACACCACCAGCCGCCCTAACATCGTATGGTAGCTTATCCAACACCATAACGCCAATAGCACCAGCATCCTCGGCAATCTCAGCTTGCTTCTCATTGGTCACATCCATTATGACGCCTCCCTTAAACATCGATATAAACCCGTATCTAACCAGGGGGGTAGCTTCCCTAACCGGGATAACCTCAAACCCATCCTCTCTAGCCCTATCCCTAAGCTCAAGCAGCGAGTAGATGAGGTCCCTCAACCTCTCCAAGAAGATATACGCATCAACAAGCTTCACCCGGAGATCACCGATTAACTAATCCCTCCAAGCCGATCTTAAGGTTTATTGAACGTACAATACCCCTAAGCGCGAACATCTCTACGAGTCTCTGCATCGCCTAGCTGAAAACTGCTCCATTTTCATAATGTCCTGTACTGCTTGGTATCAACGTCTTTAGCCCTCTTAATGTGAAAGCTAAGGCATATAATTTTGGTGAACGA
>JAGDWE010000076.1:0-6144 GCA_023255965.1 Desulfurococcales archaeon
AACAAAGGCTTTCATTTGTAATTAAATCCTTGGTGCAACCCAATAATTTATTATGGTGCCATCGCTTAGGTTTAATGTCATTTTTAGGGGTAGTGAAGCACCGTATTCGACTGTAACTACATCACCTGCCGTTAATGAGGTAGCTATAGTTTTAAGTAGATCTAAGTCATATTTACAACTAACGTGCGATTCCTTAGATTCCAACGCGTAAAGCGGTTTATCAAGCATTAATATCTGCTTAAATGCTTTATTCTCGGAAGTACTTCTAACCTCTACCTGTCCTTCACTATATATCAATTCTAAGTGCTCATTAACTAGCTTAGCATCACGTATTATCTTCCTTAATTCATCGGAGTCTATTTGAAATTTCACAGATAGATCGACATTTATGGACCCGATCAATTCCACACCAACCTCCTTAACATCAACTGAGTAACTCCTCTCAGTACCTGACTTGGTATTTATTAATATTACCTTAAGATCTCTAGATCCATCCTCATACATCATAACCACACTATCCCTCCTAGTAGTTCTTCTAAACACCCTCAAGAAAGATGTACGTTCAACAACAACAGATGTCTCCTTATCAACCTCAAACTCCTCGAAAGCTGTTTGGGGCATGTTAATCTCGACCATTAAGTTCTTATCAGGGCTTAATGCACGTATCAATAAACCACTCTCACTAACACTCATAGGTACTTCGTCGAGGGGCTTTAAACTCCCTTGAAAAACCCTCTTTATTACATTACCCACTGGATATTTAATCCTGAACATCTAACCACCATAATTATTTTTTATAAATTTATAATTTTATCTTTATACTAGCACCTAACGACTTCGTATTTTAAGCATCGAATAATAACTGAGTCATTAAATTGGAAATAAACTTATAAGATTTAGTACTCCCTCCATAAATGAAGGGGTTTTCGGTCTAATGCCTCGAGTCATGTTAGTAAAGACGTTTACCGGCTATCTATACGTCGAAGGTGAGTGCAATGATTTAATTGAGATACTTAAATACCTTCGCGATAAATATGGGAGGAGGACCGCTGACGTAGATGACGCTATAAGAATCCTAAGTAACTTCAGCATATTCTATGATATGATGAGGAGGAAGTTTAAAGACTTTATAGCTCCTAGGAAGGATGAGGCCGATTTAATAAAGGGCCTAGTAACCGTAGATAAGGTTAAATTGATTAAGGAGGGGGGCAAGGACTTAGGGGTAATAGTCTTCGATAAGAGAGTTGAGTTAAAGCTCTTGCTTAACGCTATGAAGGAGTTAGGTATTGAGGTCAATATTGTGGAAGAGTGAGTTACTTACTCCTCCTTCGTCTACCCCTACGTCCTTCTTTAACGCCAGCTACCTCCCCTGATGTAGTTGTTGGCTGACTTACCTCAGTAAAGCCTTTAATGAGCTTATGCCATTCCTCAACTTTAGATAACATTAACTCTAAGCTCTCTATAGAGAATTCGGAAAATACCTCCTCATCTACTTCCTCATCGGATGCTTCACTACTTACTGACTCGGAGATCTCTTCATCTACGCTGGACTCCTCTGTTGGCGTTGGAGTTTCATCCTCGCTCAAGGGCACTCCCTTAACACCTTAGGGTTTATTTATATTTTAAGTTTTAATGACGTATAGGTTTCTGTCCCCACGTATCTTAACCATAGCCTCATATTTACCTAGATTAGCTAACTGTTTCTTAACTACCTCATAGTTAATTAAGCTACTGCCTAGGATTTTAGATATGTAGTTTAGATTATTAACCTCCTGAATAACGAAGGCAACGATGTAAGCTGAATTAGCGATCACCCCTGGATCTATATCTAGAGGTTGTTGAGTCACTATAATTAGGTTTAACCCGAACTTCCTGCCCTCCATAACTAACTTACTTAGTAATGGCGCCGTCCTCCCCCCTAAGAACCTATGCGCTTCATCAACCACTATAAATAATTGCCTACCAAACCTCCTTACGTAGGCATCCACCATATGAAGGATTGTTTCTACATAGATGCTTCTAAGAAACTCGCTATCAGTAACACTTAAGTCAACTACCGATATCCCATTAAAGAGCTCATCGACCTTTAGCGTAGTTGATGTTAGGTATGGTCCCTTTAATAGGTCAATGTAAGGCAATAAGGAATACAGTATATCCTTGCTAAAGTAGTCCTCCTTAATACCTGAACCTACCTCTAGCGATCGAGTTAGTACTTCGTATACATCTTTGAATGTAGGTATTAAATCGCCTGACTTCTCGTACGTATCTAATATTAAGTTATAGAGTGCGTACTTCTGTAAGTTACCTAATTTAAAGACCCTCCTTATCATGTCGCTGACTTCCTCTGCCCTAGTGTTCTTAGGTCTTCCTAACAGCTCTAGCGGGTTAATAGGATTATCATAGGGAGTTAACACCCTACCACCTAAGCCCTTAACAAGATCTACATACTCTCCATGAGGATCGATTACGAGTACCGATGCCCTTCTAGAAAGCTGCTTAACAATATTTTTAGCTAAGTACGACTTACCGCTGCCGCTCATACCGACGATAACCATATGTTTATTTACTAGACTGGTTAAAGGTACCTTAATGAAGCCGGTAAATGAAGGAATGGGCCTGCCCTTACTCCCCAACTTCCTAATTATCCTACCTAATACAATATAATCCTCCTCGACGCTAAGGCTTAGTTGACCAGCCGTGAGAGCTAACGGCATAGTAATCCATGAAAACATAGCGATAAGCGTTGAAATAACGTACTTAAGTACAATCATCTTTGTCTCAGCTACCGCAAGATATGAGGAAATCAACATTGAATTGATGAGTAGGCCTATAAATGCTATATATGAATCCGCAGCTAGTTGGCCTAGTTCGCTAAGCAGCAACCCCCTTGAGTTGGGGATTAGAGTGATCACGTAGGTAGCTATCAATGATGAGCCGCTAATCAGCAGAAAGTCGCTGAACTTACTTAAGTCTAATTTGATATCCAATGATGGAACCCTAAGCTTCCTGAATAGGGATGAAGTTAATGACGCACCTATAATAAAAGGCACGGATATGTATGTCGTATTTAACGCATTTAATGATATGCCTAATTTGACGAAATGAATGAGTAGTATTGCTAAGAACTCAATAAACAATATTAATACGTTGCCTAGCAACCCTACTAGTAAACCGGCTACGAATACAACTATCATTGATAGATTGGTAGCGATGAATAGCTCCATAATATTTGAAGCATAACTCATTAACGTATTAAGCACCATATTAACTAGTGCTATAAGAATAGCTACTAGCAAATCCCGAGCCCTAGCTTCACCCATCATCACTAGTGTATTAGCTAAACGTATAAGTTTTTCGAAGTAAACTAGCTATTAATGTGGTGAGATGTATTAACGATACGCTGAAATTGCTACACCCTGAGCTAGTTAATGTTATACGTAATTACGGTTATGAAGTACTTACCGAAGTCCAGAGGAGATCCATACCAATAATACTCAGCGGCTATGACGTATTAATAGTTGCACCTACAGGGAGTGGAAAGACCGAGGCAGCCATTTTCCCATTAATATCTAAGATACTGTATAACCGAGATAAACACCTTCCAATTTCAATAATCTACATAACTCCGTTAAGGGCTCTTAATAGAGATCTTATGAAGAGATTATTAAATATATGTCACGATCTGGGCTTAAGTATTCAAGTACGTCATGGAGATACCCCACAAAGCTTAAGGAAATCCTTAGAGAAAGACCCCCCATACATATTGGTAACAACCCCTGAGACCTTCCAATACCTACTCATTAAACCATCCTTACGCGACCCACTCGCTAATGTTAAGTGGGTGGTCATCGATGAATTCCATGAGTTAATAGCTAGCAAACGAGGAGCCGAGTTAATAGCTTCTCTTTATAGGCTTGAGTTAATAGCAGGTAGATTTCAACGGATAGCGCTATCTGCCAGCATAAGTGACATAGAATTAGCTAAGAATGTACTATCGCACGGAAGGTTAGTATATGATGTAGTAGTACCGTATGTTAGGGACATGGATATTAAGGTAATAACCCCATTTAACAATGGATCCATAGTAGATAGAGTCCAATTAGTAAGTAGTTTGATGAATGAGCATAAGCAGGTACTAATATTCACTAATACCAGGGATGAGGCAGAGTACTTAGGCCTTAAGTTAAGGGACCTTGGTAATGAGGTCTACGTTCATCATGGTAGCCTATCTAGGGATGAGAGAGAGACCGTCGAGGAAGAACTTAAACGTGGGTTAATTAAGGGTGTGGTAGCTACATCAAGCCTTGAGCTAGGAATTGACGTAGGCAGCATAGATGCAGTTATACAGTTCTCGTCACCTAGGCAAGCAGTTAAGTTAGTTCAGAGAGTGGGTAGAAGCATGCATAGAGCTAATTTAAAGGCTAAGGGATACGTAGTTACAGATGCCTCGTTAGATGATATATTAGAGTCCTTAGTGATTTCACGTAGAGCCCTTAATAATAACTTAGAGGACCTAGTAGTATACGAATGTCCATTAGATGTCCTAGCACATCAATTAGTCGGTTTAGCCCTTCAGAAAGGCGAGGTTAATATTGACTTCATTTGCGACCTATTTAGAAGATCCTATGTATTTAGGAATCTAAGCTACGACGACCTAATCAGCTTATTGAATTTACTTTCAGAACTAAACTTAATTAAGGTCGTGGGGGACAAGGTTTTACCTACCAATAAAGGCAGGATCTACTATCTAACAACTACGATGATTGTTGATTCACCTCATTATGATGTAGTAGATCTAGCTAGTAGGAATTATATAGGCCACCTAGATGAGGAATTCGTTGCCTTAGAACTTACTCAGAACGCCACCTTAGTACTGGCTGGTAGATTATGGAGAGTAGTTAGCATCGATGAGGAGTCTAAAAAGGTTTACGTTGAGGAGGTAAATAATAGCGAATGCTTAATACCCTCATGGGTTGGCGAAACAATTCCCGTCGATTATAAGGTTGCTAGGGAGGTATGTAGCGTTAGGAGGTTGATAGCCCTTAATCACCTACCCGATATCTATAGGAATTTAATATCCGATGAAGCATTAAGATATATAAGTGAATTATTACTAAATCACCTAAGCAAAGGTTATCCATTACCTACGGAGAACTTAGTTGTAATTGAAGTAAGAAAGTCGTCACCCTCATTAATAGTAATTCATTCATGCCTAGGTAGTAGAGGTAATAGAGGCCTGGGCTACTTAGTTGGGTATTTAATAACTAAGTTCTTAGGGTTAAATCCATCAATTAAGGTAGATCCATATAGGGTGATCATTCAATTACCTATATACGTGCCATCCAAGAACTTGGAAGAGATAATCAAACATATAGTACATGGCGATTTAGATGAAGTTCTTAGGGAGTCCTTAGTTAAGTCAACAATATATAGGCATTGCTTAATTAATGTACTTAAAAGACTAGGTATAATACCCGATAACGCGACGTTGAATATAGTCAACGCATTAGCTAGGAGGTTTGAAGATAATGAAGTTATTGTAAAGGAAGTAGTTAATGAGTTAACAACTAAGTATGTTGATTTAAGGGCTGTTAAGGAGTTAGTAACTAAAATTAAAGAAGGAAAGACATCGATCAAATTTATAGATGTAAGCGAGTTATCACCGCTAGCCCTAGAAGGACTTAAAGCGCCTTCATTTACTTCAAGGGTATTAGCTAATTACCTACCTAGGAATGCCATTGCTGAATTGATTAGAAGGAGGTTGATGAATAAGCAAGTTAGGTTGATCTGCCTAATATGCGGCTATAACTACGTAGCTAGTTTAAGGGATTTGCCAGATGTTATTACATGCCCTAGATGCGGCGTTAGATACGTGGGGGTTAGTAAGGATCTAGATGAAGATGTAGTTAAGATCATTTTAAAGGGAATGAAAGCCGGAGGTAAATTCAAGTTTGTATTAAGTGAGGAGGAAAAGGAATTATTTACTAGAATTAAGGAGTCGGCATACCTAGTACTAAATTACGGTAAAAGGGCTGTTATAGCCCTTACAGCATATGGCATTGGCCCTGAATCCGCCAAGAAAGTCCTTACAGCGAGATCTGATGAGGAGTTCTATAACTTGATATATGAATTAGAGAGAAGATA
>JAGDWE010000076.1:6244-8613 GCA_023255965.1 Desulfurococcales archaeon
CAGCGAGATCTGATGAGGAGTTCTATAACTTGATATATGAATTAGAGAGAAGATACATAACTACGAGGAGGTATTGGGATTGATTTATAATGAATAAATTTATTGACCGCAGATTAAGGCTTATTAGGTGCTTGGACTGTATTATTGGGATAGATTAAGTTGGGTCGAGTTTGAGACGTTAGTTAAAGATTTAGACTTAGTTGTATTACCGGTGGGGAGCGTTGAGCAGCACGGCCCCCACCTACCTTTAGGACTTGATTATCTAATAGTTGACGAGTTAAGTAAGAGATTTGTAATTAAAGCCTATGAAGTAGGCATTAAAGCAGTTAAGCTACCACCGATAGCCTACGGATTAAGTAGCATGTGGTTAGGCAATCCAGGAACAATAACAGTTAACTTCGATTCGTTCATGAGCTACGTATACGATGTAATTAAGGCGGTCCTGCTATGGGGAGTTAAGAGAGTGCTCTTACTTAACGGACATGCAGGTAACTCGGATGCATTAAGGGTTGTAGCATCTAAGATCGTTAACGAATTGAAGGGAGATCATCTAATAGTGGTTACTACATGGTGGGAGTTGGTAGGCGACATAATTAAGGAGCTATTCCCTAAGGGGTTCTTCCACGCCGATGAAGTCGAAACCAGCATTGCATTAGCGTTAGGAATCGATGTAAAGGGTGATTTAGAGGGCTCTAGCATCCATAGAAAATACGATGAATTCTGGCATAGCCTAGACTTAACTAAGAGGCCTAAGGCTTACGTATATAGGTATGAGGCCGTTAAGAGGGTCCCAGGGAGCTACGGAACACAGAAAGGTGTTAGCTACGATAAGGGAGCTACATTGGTTAATTCGATTATAGATAGGTTGATTAAGCTAACTAAAGACTTGCTACATAATAAAATCTAACCTGCTAACCTATACTCAACACCCGAATATAGGTATACGTGCCCTGCCTTAATCAAGGCATCGAGCAATCTTCTTTCCTCACTACTCAATTTATCAACTTCACCTACCTTAATAGGTAATTTAGATTTAAACTTATTTAAGAACTTTAAACTAACAACTAGCTCATCTATGACCGCTACCTTACCGCTACTTACGTATTCCTCTAACGTCTTACTACTTAATTTAAGGGCTTCATTAATTGGTAGTAAATGCCTCAATTCAAGAGCTGTTAGTAGTTTATCGTTGTCACCGTTCTTAGACGACTTAACCCTGATATCTGGCAGTGACTTCTTAATGAACTTGATCTCGCCCTCCAACTTAGCGACCCTCTCACTCAATTCATCAATTTTAGCTAGTAAATCATTAACTACATTAGTTAAGTCATCAATACTAAACCCTCTAGCAGCTCTCTTACTAGCTGGGTATTCTACAGTATTTAAATCCGATGATACCCTGGCTACATAACCTCCCCTAGAACTCCTTATTACCAGACCCGACTCCCTTAATTTATTAATGGCTGCCCTAACTGAAGCTAAGCTAACACCTATCGCATCAGCTATCTCCCTAGGAGTTGCGCCCGGGTTATTTTTTAAGTAACTTAGTACCCTCTCCTCTATACTCATATCATATCAAGTTAACCTACTTTACGTAATTTAAGAATGTACTCCCCATAGTTAAATCTAGATCGACCGTCACAACGTCGGTCCAACGCCTGGAGTTTTCCTAGGCATCCTCTCATTATCCCCAGATGTGTATAGTAGACCTCTCCTCAACCCTGAGACCTCCTAAGGGCCATTATCACTCTATCAAAACTCTAAGGGTATAAGCTAGTGCTATGTACCCAACATCGCGTGCTGTAATACATTTCCTCATGGAGAGCTTAATCGTCCTCGAAACAGATGTGCTCCTAAAGATCATATAGTGTCACCTAGTAATCATCGAGCTCGACATTCTCTTCAAGCTCTTCCCCTCTAAACATATCCAAGGTATCTTAGGGAGTTGAACACTCCTTAATGTGGTATACTGAGAGTGGTGGATCTAGTAACTTACCACCTAAACTTTCAATTCTCTTTATTGCATTCCAAGCTTGTCTTGTGATGCGGTTGTTTCAAAAATCCTTCGTGAGCTATTTATTACGTGAATGGGGTTCATATATATTCTCTAGCTGGTGCTCATAAGGGGGTGAACAAGGTTGTTCATGGAGAGGCCTCCTGCGGTGTGCCCTTTGAGCAGATTTGTGCACAGGTGCTCGCGAAGCCGGCGGTTGCGCAGCTTGGGAATCGCGTTGGACAAGTCAAAACGCACCACACGCAGCAGGAATGGGGTGGTACCAGGGGTTCTGGTCTCATGGCGGCTCATATTAACTGGCATCGTCGCCCGCCTCATCGCCCCTATCTCGCCTGCTGACCCGCCGTGCCTGCCT
>JAGDWE010000062.1 GCA_023255965.1 Desulfurococcales archaeon
TATTCACCATGCTAGTGCTCGATCCAATGCTTATAACAATTGTTAGACTTTCAATTCTATTTCAGATATTCTTGTTCTCGCTTACACCAGAATTCAAGGCTTACGCGCATCTGCCGGTTGAAATGGAGCTAGTTTACGCAATTGAGGATCCCGCGACAGTCGCATTATGTAGGGAGGAAGGAATAAGGACAGTTTACTTCAGGCCCGCATGGATAGACGAGTACATAGCGCTGCTGTTTCCACGAGAGCGCAGAGGGCCCATACAGCCCATCGAGTAGACTATGTATTTATTATATGTTGCGACAGACCCCTCCCTCCTTTGAAAATTTTCTTCACCGCCCCACGCCGCCCCGCCCCGCCCCGCAATTTTTTAAAATCGCAAGCGCGCCAAGAGTTCTATTATAAGAATATCTGAAATAGAATTGAAAGTAACGGGCAAGGAAATGAGGGCCCTCCTGCCGAGCTCGGTCACCGAATATCTGAAATAGAATTGAAAGAATAGAGCGTATGTACCAGCCTCAAGCTGAACCTCAGGCGTGAATATCTGAAATAGAATTGAAAGATCTAAGCCTCACAATAGAGTTATACGCATTGTCGATATCGGAATATCTGAAATAGAATTGAAAGTGAACTTATCCGGATAGTCTTCCTCTAGGTCGCTCAACTCAGAATATCTGAAATAGAATTGAAAGCGAAGTATAGCTTAGTGCCGGAGTAGGCCCTAACCTTAGTTGCTGTGTAGAATATCTGAAATAGAATTGAAAGTCTTAATACCGGTTTTATAATTTCCTTAATAATCTCGATGACTTGTATGATACAGGTAGTAATTCACTTGATCGAGTTAAGGGCATATTTATATTTAAGGGTTTCATGTCTGTAAGTATACCACTAGGTGCATAGGCATTGAGCGAAATATCGCACTATAGCATCACATACAATTACATTCGACCTGATCATAATTACTTAGATAGTTTAACAAAGCATTTGATGCTGGCAGTGTTTGCTGCTATCTCTTTAAAGGAGGTAGGCGAGGACTATGGCGATTTAATACCTATAATAAGGTACTTAGTGTCCGAGCTCGTTATGGAAATTCACACTAATGACTACGTTAACGGAATAGCTGAGGAACTAGGTAGCGCTATTAAGCTGAGACTTTGGGATCTGAAGGATGAATTCGAGCTGGTCGATTTAATTAACGACGCGATCGATTTAAGTGCTAAGATTAAGGATGGATTAGAGGATCTTGCCCTAGCTAGGAGGGTATTAGGCAGCTTCATTAAGCTATTCTCGATAGATCTAAGCAAGTGCCCCATAATTAAAGATTTAATCGATAATGGTAAGCCATCTGCCATACTTCAGACCGTATTGGTCGGATTAATAATAGCAGTTGGCGGCATAAACTACTACGGAAGTGGTTGATTTTGTCGAGGATAGACGTACTTTCCGAGAGGTTGATTGAGTTTGTAGCTAGGATTGCATCAAAAATTAGTTACGATCAGAGCAAGCTGAAGGCCATATCTGGCTCATCTATGTATAAGCTCGTCCTTAATTCTATAACGAGGGTTGCGGACTGGGTTTCTAATGAACACGACGGTCTGCTGTGGTGTAGATTATGCGAGAAGGGCCCTTTCACTAAGAGGGGGCTATATCTACATCTAGTTAGGGTACACAGCTATGAAATTAAGAATTTAATTGAGGAAGAACTAAGGAGGGAGTTGAGGATAAATACGTAGCTGATTACTACAACTTCCTCCCCATACTAAATGGGGTTCCTGCAAGGAGGTTTAAGGCTACACCCCATCGACTTAACCCCGCGCCTGGTCTTAGGTACATCGTCCTACCCATTAAGGACTCGGAGCTATAGGTATCACTTACTACTACCTCGGAGGCATTAATGCACACCTCCATGTACTTATTAAGCATTACTTAATGGCGGCCTCGAGGCCCGCCGACATTAAATTCATCGGCAAGATCAAGGAGGAGAAAAGGAGCTTATAATCGTATATACTTGTTGGTCATACAGGGATGGAGTAGATCATCTAATCACTTTTGGAGTCATCAATCATCCCAAGATATTTGTTTTAGTAGTTAAAAATAAATTTATTTAGTGCCGCCGCGGGGATTCGAACCCCGGACCTCCGGATCTCCCAGGGCTACCGTATGAGTCCGGCGCTCTAACCAGACTAAGCTACGGCGGCACCACATATAAATTGACCTCTGTGGATTTAAATCTTTGATAGCACGTCGTTCACTATTTCCTTAAACCTACGCACACCTAGTATCTTAATAAATTTCCCAAGCCTAGGACCCCTTGGTTTCCCAAGCAATGTTATATATATAGATTTGAATAATTCCGACGGATCCACACCCCTTCTTCTGGCTACTTCATAAACGGTATTATGGATTTCTACATCACTCATGAATTCCGTAATCAGGTTAGCGAATTCAGATATTAACTCCCTCATATTAGGTGGAGGTGGTGTTGGCTTTAATTGAATATCGTAATCCTCAGGGATCATGCCCGCCCTTATCAATTCCTCAACGTATGGCACCAAGTCATCTACTGTTTCCTCATCCTTAATTAACTCCTTAATCAACCCCCAGTCCCTGTATATCTGGTAATAAACAAGTAATTCGCTAAACGACGTCCTCCATTTAATTCCTCCGCTAAATTCCCACGCCTTTAATTGTTTTAAGTTTTGGTATCTTCCATCACCTACCGATTTATACTCGTCATATAATGATAGAATGTATTTGGGGTCAAGCCTTAAATTCCGGTTCTCCTCTAAATCATGCTTAAGTAGGAAGTACTTAATCACCGCTGGATGTAATATTCGCATAATCTCTGACAAAGCGCCGATGCCCTTGCTTTTACTCATCTTCTTACCTTCTATCAGCACAAATCCGAATTTGAATCCTATGGGAGGTTCCTTATTAAAAATCAATTTATGGACGGCTTGAGCTGTATCCCATGAGCCTCCCTTTGTAAAGTGATCTACGCCCCCACCCTCTATATCAACCCCTAGGAAATCCTGCCGCGACGGCCAGTCGAGCCTCCAAAGCAATTTCCATTCATGACTTTCTATGTTCATAGCACCTTCGTATCCACAGAATTCGCATCTATACTTTATGGTATCATCTTCAAACGCTAGAACCGTTGTTAAGTCGTTTCTTCTGCACTTACCGCATATGGGTTTCACCACTCCCTTCCAATCATTAGGTAATTTCCTAAGTGAAGTCCTCTCTAATACTTCCTTAACATCGTTTAGAACGGAGTAATATAACCTAGCGTAGTCGTCATACCATCCCTCTCTATATAGTACATCAGCTGTTAATATCTCATCGAATTCTATATTTAGTTTTTTCGTCATATCCACGATTTCGTCGAGGAAATGGTAACCATAGCTGCTATGGCAGCCATAAGGATCCATTACCATGCATAGAGGCCTCCCAATAAAGTCCTTTAATTCCTTGAAATTACTTAACTGAGCTGGAATGCTATCTAGCGAGTCCATAGTATCAGCTACAAATATGAAATGAGCCTTACGTCCATGTAATCTAATTGCCTTAGATATGGTGTATGGTATTAGCAATTCCATAATAGTACCCATATGAGCAGGGCCTGAGGTGGTTAGTCCTGAAGCCACTATATAGAACTCTCTATCCCTCGACTTAAACACCATACTTACAAGCTCGTCGACCCACGACAACCATGATCCCTAGTGTAAGGTATACCGTATGTTGCTTAATAAATTTCCTATATCAATAGCTTTCATCGAGCCGTTACGACGTCCTCAGGCGAATTTAGAAATGTTAAGCTATTTAAGTTATCTACTAAAACAAGGCGGTACTTAGGTCAATATAAAAATTAATAAGCTAAAAATTAAATAAGTTACTCGAAGCCGGGTCGTCTAGCGGCCAAGGATGCGGGGCAGGTTTACGGGGTACCGTAAGCACCCGAGTCTGGACTTAAAGGGGAGAGCCCCCGTGACCGGGGTTCGAATCCCCGCCCGGCTACCATAAAGATGGCATAGTTCATTAACTACCATCAGATCGCCATCGATACTTAATTAATACTTAAAAACCCGCTATGTTAAATATACTATTGGCGGCCCCGACCATAGCGGTTAGGAAACACCCGGACTCATCAGAACCCGGAAGTTAAGCTAACCGCGTTAGGTTGGGCTGTGAGGTCCGCGAGGCCTCGCAGCCCACCTAAGTCGGGGTCCCGCCCTCAGGATCTTCGAATGCCCTAAATTAAGTCCTGGGCTTCTCCCCGCATTAAGGGGTGATGGCCTTCGGTTGTAATGAACGGTTTTAAGGGTATTTTAGTAGTGGTTGGTACTACGGGAGTGATAATAGCTGGTGGGGCATGTAGATAGCGCCGCTACAGGCTCCTTAACGAGCACGAGCACTAGCGTATTCAAGTCCGATGCAAACCATTATAACTAAAGCATCAGAAGCAAGTTTAATAAAACAATAAATCGCCTCTACGTCAGGATCATTTACCTACCGAATATTAGTTAAGGATTACATAAATCTCTCAAAATATTAAGAACTATCTTAGTCAACTTTAAATCCGCACCCTCACCGCACTTTACATCGTACCCATACGTTGTACATCTAGGCGTTATCACCGATACACCATTAATCCCGCATACTCCTTTAGCTGGTGGCAATTCGTTGTTGGGTTCTAATAATATGTAAATGCTATTAGATGGTAAAACCCTAGATATAGTTATCGATTTAGGAGTCGTACCGAAGGTTCTAATTAACTCCCTAATACCTTCAGATACAACCTTTAGATCCATTATTGAGAGCATTTTCAATAAATCATCAGTAAATTCTCCTAGAGCGAGATTAATGTAAATCTCAGCTACATTATTCGTCAACCTCAAATCAAATATTATTTTATTTGATTTACAGACAGCTAGATATTTAACTTCATTAGTTACCGAAGTTATGATCTCTGAGCCGTTAAATAGTCTATGAAGGCACTCCTTAACTCCATTTACATCAACCTCTAGTTCCTTAAGTAATCTCATCAACATCGTTCATACCCAACTATACTAGGACCATCAATAGTTTAAAAATGATTTAGGTGAGTTCAACGTATATCAAGACCTGTCGTTAGCTCTTGCATTTACCTCCAAATCTCCTTTCAATAATAATTATGGCTCCCTTGCTACCTACTTCATATGCGTCTATAACTGAAAGTTCGTTTGATAAAGCCTCAGCAGGAATTAATGAAATTAACTCTACGTCGCTCAGACGTATTTCAACCTTCTCTCCACACTGTAGATTAGCTGCCAACTCCTGCATCAACTTTTTAATATTATTAGGTGATGTAATTACGTACATTTTAATCGCATCATCTCCTCGAGACTTTTAACGTTTAATTTGATTTAAATGCGATTAAAATACTTAACAAATCAACGACGCCGCGATCCTCCCTGCCGCTCACCCGAGAGCGGTCTTTGGTCGTCTTTCACGTTCGTTGATTGTCGCCCTCGGGCTCCTCGCGGTCCCCCCGGGCCCCCTCACCGCCCTTCTGGAGCGGATCTCGGAAATCCGGGGTCACCAATAGGCTTATAAGGGAGTTGGGGTTTATAGGCCTAGGAGTTAAGGCTAGACAAGTGCGCGGCCTCGGCGCACCTCATGGCGCTAAGGGGGTTGCGGAGCAAAGTAAACGAGCCCAATGATCATGAATTACGTTACAGCCCTAGCTCCTGGGAACGATTCCCCATCGAACAGTTAATGAAATACCATGATACTGATTTGGAAGTGTGGAGATATTGTTGTTAGTAACGATACTCATAGATCATTTTCTACCCCTTCTCCTTAACGCCCCTTATGAGGTAGATAGCAGTAATTAATAAATTGCCTTCACACTTAGGGCACTTACCGACTACCAAACCAACATAATCGCCTTTCTTAAAATCCCTTTCCTCGCTATAATCATCTCTCATGCATGAAATCTTAGTAATTATCTTAGGTTTTACCGTTTCCCTGCTTGCTTTACGTTGGATAAACGATAACAGCAAGGTATATAGTATCAGAGATATCGTCATTATCAGCAAAATCAATGTAAAAATGTCTAGGTTTGGAGGCATACTTAGAGCACCCCCACGGTATTACCTACGCCAACTACTATGACAGACTCTCCCTCCCTAACTCTACTGGTTATTATGTTCTTAACTTTATCAAGTGCTTTTAACACCCCATCATATACTTCCTTAGTCATGGTGTTTATCGCCTCCTCCTGCGACATCTTTATAACGACGGCATCTAAAGGTATCCCATATTTTACTGCAACTCTCTCAATACTTATCTTCTCGGGTCCTATATCACCTATGGCAGCCCCGACGCCTTCAGCTACTTCTCCAGTGACTTCGCTCTCTAGCTTAAGGGCTGCGTCAACAGTTATTATTCGTGCAACATTGCCACCTAACTTCTCAACCAGCTTCTCAACGGCCTCGCCTATTCTACCTACGGTCGCGCCTGGTCCTTCAGCCTTTATCGCATATACCCTCCTATTATTTAGCATTACCCCATCAAAGTACACAGTATCTTCGGCTATGTACTTGGGTTCGGTACCTCCAACTAGGTACTTAACCAATAAAGGACCTGCAGCATCACCGATAGGTGTTCCTAAAAAGAATGCATCCAACGCTTTGCTATAGGCATTTATGATCTTCAATATCCTAGGCATTTCAAGCGCTAACTGCATTAGCAGCACCCAATTATTACTCTCTAGACCCGTCTTGAAGTAATGCTTTAAAACCTTATTAACGATCGTTATGACTGCTGCTATCTCCAAAGCAACTATTAGGTTATGTTTGTCCACCTTAGTAAGGCCCGGCATACAGTAATCAATATATGACTTAATGTTAGTATCCCTAACTCTAATTAAATGTGCCAACCGTCTTATGATGTCCGTAGGTTCTATATTAACTGGCTCTATAAGGAAGTAGTTGTTTACGAAGTTATCCACTATTTCTCTGGGCGTCTTAATCCCTAAACTGCCTAGGTAGTTAACAAGCCTACGCCTAACGTCGCTTTCTATATCATCAACCTGAATTAGCTTACGTCTGACGTATGAAGCGAATCTCCATAACTGAATTCTTTGAGGAATATCAGTGAAATTAAGTATAAATGATAATATAAATATGATTACTATTATTAAGGTCCATATGTCACTTACGTCTAACATGTTCATACAATCGCCTAGATCCGTAGTTTAAAACAGTGCAGATACTTTTTAAGTCTTTATATTAGGGTTGGTTATCACTATAACGCCGTCAGCTATAATTACTGTTTCCTCGAATTGAACCACTATAGAGGTGCTTAATGCCTCATTAAGCACCGGATACTGCCTAAGCACGTTCTTAACTGCTAATTCCTTAAGTGTAGTCCTCAACTTAATTAGGTCCAGACCGAGCTCCTCAAGCCACCTCTCGCAGAAGGGTAATGTCTTAAACCTGTTTGATACGTAGCTAATGAGGCTTAGTTCCTGATTCGTAAGCCCCTTATACTTACCCCTGCTTAATGCATATATATCAACCTCCTTAGACTCAACCACATATCCTTTGCCATTGGATAAAAATGGTTCTATAGCATACACGCCCCCCTTCTTGAATTTCCCGAAGGATAGGGGATCTGCGTAGTTGGGTATTACCTCACCTGAGTGAATTTCGTATCTATCTAAGCTATGTCCACCTAAATTCCTAATAGTTCTAAAGCTGTATTTCCTAGCGGTTTCATCGATTACTTTGCCTATGTGTGAGAACTTAACGCCAGCACCAACCATACTTAACGCCTTCTCTAGAGCCTCGCTGCACGCCTCCACAAGCCCTAAGTACCTATCATTAAAGCATAAAGTTAATGCGGTATCAGCTATGTATCCTTCCACATGAACACCTATATCTACCTTAATCACATCACCTTCATTAATAATTAAGTTTGTATCGTCTAATAAGGGCGTCTTATGAGCGGCCACACTATTTATCGATACATTAATCGGAAAAGCAGGTTCACCTCCTAAGTCCCTAATTAAGTTCTCAATATCATTAGCTAACTTAAGTAACTTAATACCAGGCCTTATAGCATTGATAACTGATTTCTTAACCCTCCATGCAATATCTCCCGCCTTTATATACTTCCTAACCACTTCCTCATCCATGTTTACAACCACTACATAAATCCCACATGCCAAGTTAAAGATTTACCAGTTCAGCCCTGCACGGGCTCCTCATCAATCCGACCTTTCGAGCTTCATCACACATTAAGATATCAGCACAGATGATTATATACCTTACAAGAAGCACAATGCAAGCTACGTCCTTAAAGGCGGGATAAAGCTTATTCTCTTTCTCCGTTTTGCTCCTAAACGTGGGA